>DASWVS010000415.1:0-9883 GCA_036401135.1 Fimbriimonas sp. | reverse complement strand
TCGAGGGCAACGTCCGCGTCCGCGGCGTGATCCCGACCGACGTCCAGTTGTCGCTCGTCTCGATGGGCACCATCTACATCGAGGGTTCGCTGACGAAGGGCGTGGTGGGCAACCATGTGACCGCCGGATACCCGCAGGGCTTCGTCTATCCGACGGTGCCCGTTGGGAACCGGCTCGGCCGACCGAGCCGCTCGATGCTGCTGCTCGCCGCGAAGGAGTACGTGGCGGTCAACCCGACCATGTTCTTCGGACCGAGCGGATCGAGCAACCCACAGATCCTGGCGGGAGCGGGGAACTACGAGTCGATCCGGATTCCCCAGGGTTCGGCCCAGGGCTTCGTGACCGACTTCGCCCTCGATCCGAGCAACGGCCAGCCGTATGCAGCCGGCTACTACTACCGCGATACCGACGGAACCCAGTTGCCGATCCCCACGCGGCTCGTGATGACGCACACGATGGCGGAAGGCCCGGCCAGCGCCACGTTCATCTCGGCGAACGTCAACGAGTGGCTGGGAGCCCCTTCGGCCTACAACTTCCCGAGGACGGCGACCGATTGGACCGATCCGTCGGTGGCCCCGTACCCGCCGCTCGCGATCTTCTCGAACAACCTCGCGGCGAACCTGAACCTCGCCGGCGACCCGACGCACTCGCTCCTCTACGGCCTGGGCGGCGAGCAGTACCAGCGGTATTCGAACTTCGAGACCGTCGGATTCCCGATCGTGAACAACACAAGCGGGGCCATCACGGTGACGAACGAGACGATCCAGTCGGACGTGACGCCCGGCTTCACCGACGACCTGTTCACCCTCGTGACCCAGGGCGCGCGGCAGCCGGTGAACCAGTTTGTCGTCCGACCCAACAGTGCCGGAGGATACGCGACGAACGACTACCTGCTTGCGCGGGCGGCGCTGGTCCCGCACGACGTGCGGATCGAGGCCGTCATCTTCGCCGAGGAAGGCTCGTTCTTCGTGATCCCCGGCCAGTGGTTCAACGCGAACCCGAACGACACTCGCGCCGCCTACGATGCCTACCGCGCCAACAACGGCGGCCTCGCCAGCGACGCCGCCCGCCAGGTCGCGGACGTGCATCGGCTGGAAACCTTCGGGTCGTCCCCGATCACGCCGTTCTACGGCGAGCCGATCGACGTTCGGATTCAGATCGTCGGCGCGGTCAGCGAGAACATGCCCCCGTCGATGAGCCAGCAGGCCGAATGGATCCGCAAGTGGGGCTGGATGCCGCGCCAACTGGCCGCCATGTACCACTACGGCAAGAGCCAGCCCGTATCCATCCCCGAAGGGCACGTCCTCGGCACCGGCTTCGAGAGCCGCACCGAGCCGTTCGTACCGAACCTGACGATCAACTACGACCCGGTCCTGGCGACCGCCCGCGCCGGCGGGTTCGCGGCGACCAACGACCCCTTCGACGTCAACTCGCCGGCCATCCGCTGGGATGCGGCCAATCGACCCCTGCCGCCGATACCGCGGCTCCCCGTCAGTCCGACGCTGGCTTACTTTGGAGAGGTGAAATAGCATGTTCCGTGGTCTTGTGGTGTTGGCTGGAGTAGCCACGCTCGCGACACTCGCCGGCGCGGGTCCCCAGTCCTTCGCGCGGCGCACGCAGGCGATCAATGCCGGCGTGGTCGTGCTGGACGCGGACCGCACCTCGACGGCGCCTTCTCGGAGCGCGGCGCCGTACACGTTCCTGAACATGAACCGGGCGCTGAGCGCCAAGCCGGGAGGTTGGAACTTTCGGAATCCCTCCGCCCCGACCGTCCCGTCTGCGGACATGCAGGCGCGCTGGAACATCCCCGCGGACACGAAGCTATCCGAACTGAACGCAGCCTACTGGGAGGTGAACGTCTCCCAGAGCAGCGACATCGCGCTCTCGGACTACGACGTTCTGCTGGTGGCGCCCCGCTTCCGCCTGGCGATGAGTTCTTCTGAGCGGGCGAAGCTCCACAAATTCGTCGACAAAGGCGGCCTTCTGTGGGTGGACCTCGGCGTCGCCGGCTTGAACAACAACTTCCGGTTCGACTTCATCAACAGCCTGCCGATCCCATTCTTCGCCGACCATCTCGCCGGCGCTTCCCCCGTATCGGACTTCACGAATCCCCTGCTGAGCGCGCCCAACTCCCTGACCGCCTGGGATCTCAGCATGATCAACCGCGGCTACCAGGGGAACAACCTAGGAATCCGCCGTGTTGGGGACGAGCTTTCGCCGCTTCAACCCTCGCAGTCCCCGGTTCAAGCCGATTTCGGCCGGCTTCAGCCGGTCTCGCTCGTCCAGCAGGGCGGCACCGACTACCACGTGATCAGTTCGGGCCGCATCGGTGACGGCATCATGGTGGTCACCGCCCGAGGCGTCGCCGCGATGGTGAACGGCTTGGGAAACGACCGCGCCACCGTACGCAGCGTCAGCACCGGCGCCGAGGGCGACGCGGCGACGAGGCTTGCCTTCAACATCGTCAGCCTCCTCGGCGACTTTCGCCAGGTCGGCGGGGGCACGCGCAAGTCCGGCGGGACGTTCAACGATCTTTCGGCGCCGCTTCTCGAGCGCTTCCGCTATGAAGGCGGCATGAGCCCGGACCCGAATCTGGCGCAGCCGGCCCTCTATCGGGGCATGGTTTACGTGACGATCGGCGGCCGCATCTACTGCCTCGACGCCAAACCCAGCACGGACCTCGACGGTGACGGAACCGAGGACGACGGCTATCGCGACCTGAGCGCCGGCGGGAGCGTCGACATCGTCTGGATGAGCGACGTGATCCCCGGAACGGTCTCCACCCCCTCCATCGCCGAGGTTCCGGATGCTCCGAGATCCGGTTTCCCACGCGTCCAGGCGGTCGTGACCTCCTCCAACGGCTCGATCTACATCTTCGACGCCGAGCCGACCAACCCGCGGTCCGCTCAGTGGGCGAACATCGGCAACCCGCGCACCGGCCGGGCTGTGGCCCCTCCCATGGGCACGACCACCGGGTCGGACCCGCTTCCGCCGACGCTCCAGGAAGGCTTTGCCTATATCGCCACCGGAACGTCCCAGACCGACGGCCGGATCTGGGTTGCCAACCTCCGAAACGGCACCCAGGTGACGAGCGAGGGGAACGCCTGGTACGCCGGCAACGGCGTCTCCGGCGGACAGGTCCCGGGCTTCGTCGCCAGCCCGACCGTCGCCTACATCCACACCGCCGACAACTCGGGCGGTGTGGACAAGGTGCTCTACGTTCCGTTCCGCCAGAACAACGTGGCGAACACGCTCCAGCCCGGCTTCGCGAGCTACTGGATCGGGACCAAGGGCGAGCAGCCCGCAGGAAAGCCGATCGTGGAAGGCTCCGAGCTCGTGGTGACGACGCGGGCCGGTCAGGCGCCTCTGCAGCTTCCGATCTACATCCCGACCGGGCCGGACCTCGCCTCGCAGGGGGCTCTCGGCGTAAGGATCACCCTCCTTCGGTCGAACGGCGCTCCCGTCCCGGTCGATGAGATGAAGCGGCTCTTCGCCGGCGGGCGGCCCCAGCAGATCGAGCCCGGCGAACTCCGGTTCCCGCTCAACGCCGGGATCACCCAGACCGACTTCAACAGCGTCTCCGGCATCCGCGTCGACTACACCATCGACTGGGGCAAGGCGAGCAGCGATATCGACGAGGCCGCCAACCAGATCGAGCGGGGCCGGCTGCTCCTGCCGACGATCATCGCCACCAGCAGCGCCACCGCTCCCGAGCGGCAGATCCTCGGAAACCTCGCCGTCACCCCGCGCGGAACGATCTTCGCCGTCCTGGCAGACCCGAACCGGCGAGGGACGAACGGGTCCGTCTTCGCGTTCCGCGAGGACGCCGGGCGTGGCTCCTTCCGCTGCGTCATGCGATACGACCTGTTCGGGTCGTACACGATGAATCCGAACCAGGGCCAGCCGATCAACTACCCCAGCAACTTCCGCGACCAGGACCTGGTGCGGAACTTCGCCGGCCCGATCCTCGGCGGGGACTACGTCGAGAACATGACGTTCGCCGGCGGGCCCGCCATCCGCGGGGACAAGGTGTTCGTCGCCGCCAAGGGCTCCAAGGGGCCCTTCAACCTCGAAGTCGCGATGCTTCTGGCCTTCCAGGCTGAGCCTGAGACGCCCGAGATCAAGGTTGGCAACATCGGCGACACGTTCTCGATCATCCAGCAGGACCACCTGAGAAGCCAGCAGGCCGGCACGCCCGAGGTGCCGACCATCCTGCCGCCCCAGAGCTTCAAATACGACCGGGAAGCCGGCGTCATCCGGTTCGAAAACCTGATGAGCGTCACGCGCGGCCCGATCACGAACTGCATCAGCACGAGCCAGCCGGTCCTGATCCGCCGCGTCGGCCAGGGCGATATGTTCGTCGAGCCGGAGAAGGCGGGAGGGAAGTGGAGCCCGCTCCTTTGGTACGGCGTGTTCCACGGCCTGCAGGCGAGGACGGCTCCGACCGTTGCCGGCAACACGGTCTACTTCGCCGGCACCTCCGCGCTGCCCGCCCTCATGGCCGGAGTGCCGCTTGCCCAGATTCCGCAGAACATGCGCGGGATGTGCTACGCGCTCGAGAGCGACGTTGCCGCCAACGACCCGAACCTCATCGCTTCTCCGGACCGTCCGTGGAACCGCCAGTTCGTGCAGGTTCAGGGCTCGGGGACCAATATCGTCCGTGCGAACGAGCACATCCTGTGGCCGCTCTTCAAGGGGATCGACAACCCTCAGCTGAGCGAGACCCAGCGTCTCGAACTCTTCCGCGAGCGGATCGCGCAGACGCTGGTGGGCGACTCGAAGACGGCTTACGGGATCGTCGCGGCCAACAACGCCGCCGTCGCCTGGGGCGACCTCGGATTTGTGACGTACGGGCGCGCCGACATCGTGATCGCGGACCAAGGCCGCATCGCCCGGATCGACGGCGCCGGCAACCTCGTCTGGTCGACCGACTCGACGACGTCGGCCGGGAGCGCCGGCGAGCTTGCCGCAGGCCGCGCCAAGCCGCTCGTTCGTCCCACCCGCGCCTACACGCTGAGCGGGAACGACATGCTGGTCGTCGACTCCGGCGCGAACCGGGTCGTGAGGATGAGCCAGAACGGGCTGGAGATGCGTGCGATCGATGGGTTCGTCCTCGATCCCAACGTCCGTCCGGCCTCCTACCAGCCCAACGATCCTCTGACGCTCAACACCCCGATGGACGCGGTGACCTATGCGGAGTATCGCCAACGGCCCGCGGCCGGCGCCGAGGTAACGGGCCAGCAGCTGGTCGAGTACTGGGTTCATACCGTCGTCGCCGACACCGGCAACCGCCGGATCGTCGACATCGTCGACCGGTACGAAACCGACACCCAAGGCCGGATCGGGGCTCCGATCCAACTCGGCGTGCTCGTCTGGCAGTCGCCGGCGAACGTCTCCGGGCGCAACTTCACCTATACGAGCCTGGTGGCCGTGCCCTTCGTCGATCCGACGACCGGCGCCAGCCGGCGGGTCTATATCGCCGGAATCGGCAATGCGACCCAGACTCGGGCTGGGGCCGGTCTCGACCAGCCGGTGGGCGGCGGGACCGACCTCGTGCCGGCAGGCAACAACGGAGCGATCGTCGTCCTGGATCCGGCGCAGCCGAACTCGGGCATCGTCGCCAACACGTATGCCTTCGCCGGCCCGGTAGGATCGGCGCTCATCTGGAACGAGGCCCAAAACAACTGGACCACCAGCTCGGCGTTGCAGTCCTACGCCGCGAACGGCAAGCCGATCGGTTCCGTCCAGTCGCTAAACGCGATCGTCCGGTCCCCGACGTCGGTCCATCTCATGGTGGCCGAGTCGGGCGGCGTGTACGAGGTCGAGGTCAACCCGGCCAACACCACGACGAGCCTGCTCGTCGGCTGGATGTTGCCGAACTCCGTCTACCGGGCGCTGCCCGCTGCTGGAGGGACCGTCCCCGACGCGGCCAACGCCGGCAATCTCGTCGCGACCTACGCCAGGCGCGTCAGCGACAACGAGGTTCTCATCACCAACGGCTACTTTGGACCGCGCCGCGGAGTCAAGCTCCCGAACGGCACGTTCGCCGCGGGAGGCGACGCATACCGTGGCGGCATCTTCCAGATCCAGGGTGCCCCTGACTACACTCTTCCGAACTTCGGCTTCTCGCGAGCGAACCTCAAGTTCTCCCTCGAGAGCCTTTCCAGCGGCCGGGACATCATGCTTCCGGTCTTTGCGGATCGACGATGATAGGACGACTGAATATGCATTGCCTTCATGTGCGAGAGCGCGCGATGACGATCCTGGCCGTAGCGGCGGGGATCGTCTTGTCCTCTGTCGGGTCAGCCCAGGTGAACACGGACTTCCCCACCTATAAGGGGAACAATGCGCGTACCGGGCGAGCGGTCGATCCCAACCCCGGCTCGGGAAGCACGGAACTGCGTTGGACCCTGCCCAAGGGCGGCTTCTCGACCATCGTCGTCGACAACGCAGGCCCCTCGGCGGTTTCGACCGTCCGAACGCCTCCCGCCAACTGGCTCGCCCCCAGCGTCGACGCCAACTACGCGCCGTTCTACTACTGGACGAGAGACGAGACCACCGGAGAGCTGATCCGTCCCTTCTACGAGTTCGCCCGCACAACTCCCGCGACGACTGACCCGACCGTCCCGGCGAACGCCGCCAACCTGCGAACGTTCGAATGGAACTTCACCGTCACGACGCCGACCCTCCGCGCCTGGGCGCCGTACGTCTGGCTTCCGAACGGGACGACGATCCTCGATAGCGGTGCGCCGATCTACCAGTCGCGCTACTTCGTGTACCAGGTCCTCGTGAACGGGGCACTCCGGTTCTCCGACGTTGTCGACACCTATGCCGCCGGCAACGGATGGGTCCGGCTCGGCAACGGGGGAGGGCCTACGAACCTGGTCCTCGGCCTCACCGGCACCGATGTCCTTACGATCCGCCTCCTGAACACCATGCCCCGCGGCGCCGACGGCGCGCTGTCGATGCCGAACACCGATCCGTCTCTCGCGTCGCCGACCGAGGGCCAGATCGCGAACCAGTACGCGGTCTACGCAGACGCCGCCAGGCTGGTCGCCACCGACGGCTACATCGTCGCCCAACCGACGGTCATGACCGTCGGCCGCAACGGCGAAACGGTCCCGCAGGTCGTTTCGGTTCGAAACCAGGTTGGAATCGGCAACCGGAGCGGCACTCCGGTCACGACCACCACCGGCGTCGTGAGCGCCGTCCGCTACAACGGCAGCAACACGCCGAACACGCTGAACGTCGTCGAGAGCCACTGGACGCACGTGCTCGCGGCCGCCGGCTCGAACGCCACCACCGTCGACAACAACCGAGCCCAGTTCAACGGGTTCACGTCTTCGACCGCGACTGGAAGGTTTGTCGGCTCCGACTACCTCCAGAGCACACTCGTCGGGGGTCCGGCGGACGCGCAGGTGGTGTACCGGGAGCCCGCCCTTGAAGAAGGCACGTACGACATCTATGCCTACATCTCGGGGGACGATGCGACGAACGACTTCGGGACGGTCCTCTACCAGATCCGGGAAGGCGCCGCCGTCGAAAACTTTGAGCTCGACCAGAGCCAGACCGGCTGGGTTCGCATCGGCGACCGCCGGTATACGCATACGCTGAACGAGCCGCTCAGCGTCCGGGTCACGAACCACACCAGCGTAGCCGCCGACGTCGGCAAGCTGGCGTTCGCAGACGCAGTTCGGTTCGTCGGCGAATCCGACCAGGCGGTGACGTCGACGCCGGTCCAGGCCGTGGTCGGGATCCGCAAGTGGGTCCCCGGAGCCGACGGCCGCCCGCAGCTCGACGCGAACGGCAACATCCTCACCCAGGTCGTGCAGACCCCGGTGGTGATCGTCGCCGACGAGCGCGGAGTCCTTCACTGTCTCGACGCGGTCGGGAATGGAGACGGTACGACAACCACGTACTGGACCTATCCGAGCACGCGCGACAGCTCGTACGCCGACTGGATCGACCGCAACGCCTACCAGGGCTTCGACGGGACCTACGACGGCACGGGGCCTGCTTCCGAGGCGGTCGTCACCGCCATCATGCCCACCGGCTTCGATCTGAGTAGCGCCGCCATTCAGCGGATCGCGTTCACCGACGCCAACGGCGTTGCCCGCGTCAAGGATCTCCTGTACATCGGTGCCCGTAACGGACGGGTGTATTGCGTCGATATGGTCGGCCGTGGCGACTATCGGATCAGCCAGGCGACGTTCGCACCCGGGAACCTCGACGCCGGGGGACGGCCCCTGTCGATCATCGGCAACACCGAGCCCGGTTCGACGATGCGAAGGTGGACCTATCCCAGCGACCCGCTGGACGACCCCAACGCCCCGTCCGCCAGCCCCATCGGATCCTTCCTAGGATCGGTCGTCTACGGGACGACCGCCGCCGGCCGCAACACCCTCTACGTCCCCGACTCGAACGGGCGGATCTATGCCCTCGATCCCCTTGGGAACGACCAGGCGCACACGACGACCCCCTACTGGGCGTATCCCGCCCTGGACCAGGAGACCGTCGGCAAGATCGTCTCAACTCCGGCCTACGAGTTCGGCAAACTCTTCTTCGGCACGATGAAGAAGGACGACGCCCCGGGCGTCCTCTATGCCCTCAACGACGACGGGACCGTCGCCTGGCAGCTGACCGGAACCGCGGCCGCCACGCCCTTCTCCGACTTCCGTGCGAGCGTTGCGACCGCGACCGCCGCGGAGGTCGGGGACATCGTCGACTACCTTTTCGCCCTGAACGACAACGGGCAGTTGATCGCCCTGGACCCGAACCAGGCGACCCCGACGCTCCTGTGGAGCGAGCAGATCAACATCCCCAGCCGGACCTCCCTTGGCTTCACCAAGGTGGGGGCAAACGTGGCGACAGTCGTAGTGACCGGTATGACCGGGCAGTTCATGGCGTATCGCGCCCACCAGACATTGCCAGCCGGGATCGCCGGCCGCTTCATCTTCGGATGGAGGAGCCGGAACGGCGAGGAACTGACCGCGCCCGCCTTTGCCGCAGGCCGACATATCCCCGCCGCCGCCCCTCAAGGCTGGCTCTACTATGGAGACGCCGGAGGCTTCCTTTACGCGTTCTCCGATGCCTCCTCGGCCGGCAGCAGCCCGGACCCGAACGACGAGTCCCCGCTGGACCGGATCACGTCCGTGGACGACCCGAGCGGCTATTACTATTCGAAGACGAAATTCCACTTCATCACCGCCGCCATGTACCGGCGCTTGCAGGGAGTCCTGGCCAACCGGCCCGACTACACGACCGGCACCACCACCGAGTGGCTCGTCGACAACGTCGTCGGTCGGAGAACCTCGTACGGCGAGGTCCACGACCCCACCAAGTACGGCTTCGACTGGGGCCAGACGATGTACCTCCTGGTCCACGACTTCCCGTTCACCCGTTCGGGCGGCGGCGACGTCGTGGTTCCGCCGACGGTCAACCTGGAGATTTCCGTGGACGGCAAGATCATCCGATCCTTGCCTGCGGCCTCGCTTCAGTGGCCGAGCGGGGCTCCGCTCTTTAGCCAGGCTCCCCCGGTCACCTCTCCGGCTCCCGATCCCGATCCCTTGCTGGACGGCTACGCGGTTGTTCAGTTCACGCTCCAGGGAGGAGGCCAGAACGCGCTCCCGCCGGGACCTGCCACGCTGCAGCTCTCCATCACGGCGGACGCCGCCGTGCCGGGACAGTCGAACACCGAGGTCACCCTCGCCCAGGACAATACCTACCGGAATGGCCAGTTCAACGTCCTCAACCCCATCGGCCTGTCTGTGGACGTCGCCAATCCGGGAGGACCGGCCAACAATCTGTCGATCGGCTTCGACCCGTACGGCAACAAGCCCGAGACCATCACCAACGGATCGCCGGACCAGCCGGGACTGCCGCT
>DASWVS010000414.1:0-4156 GCA_036401135.1 Fimbriimonas sp. | reverse complement strand
AACGAGGCGTTCAAGAAGCGGGCGGAGAATTGATCCGGCGGCTGCGCCGCATTTGAAAGCGCGACCACGGGTCGCGCACTCCCAAAGGGTATCCTCATCCTTCGCACGCGCGGGCCTGTAGCTCAGCGGTAGAGCAGCGGCCTTTTAAGCCGTTGGTCCTGGGTTCGAATCCCAGCGGGCCCACTTTTCAGCGCAACTTGTGCATCTCGATGGCGGCGATGCCGACCAACCCTCCGTTGTGGGCCATCGGCAGCCTGACGATCTTGATCTCCGCGGTTCGCGAGTTTCCGGAATCCCACGTCGTCGTGATCGGTACGTAGCGGTGGATGGCCGCAAGCTGGGGGTCGCTGCGCTCCCCGTTCACCCGGATCTCATAGGTGGGCACCCACTCGGGGCCGTCGTTCAGGCAGATCGCGTGGAACGAGATCCGGTACCGGGTCCTGGGCTGGCACTTCACGGTCGACGACCACATGAGCAGCGTGTCGTGGCCGCCTGCGTTCGCGAACATCACCGCCTCGTCGCCTCGACGGAGGACCGGGCTCGCGTATGGCTCGGGCGGGTGCAGCCGGTGGAGCAAGGGTTGGTTGAACGACTTGGCGACGGTGTACCCGGAGGGCCTCAGGACGTTCTCCGCCGGCGGCGAGTACGCCAACTCCGAGACGAACCCCACGTTGCCCTTCGAGAAGTCGCCGTTGAAGATCAGGTTTTCGTCGATCTCGACGTCGGCATCCTCGGACTCCAACTTCGCCTTCAAAACTTTGCGGAAGGTTTCCGCCATCGAGACGAGGCGTTCGACGTCGGGCTCCTGGCGGCTGGGAAACCGCTTCTGGGCGGTCGAGAGGGACGCGTCCAGGATCTGGAGCGCTTTTCGGTTCTGCCTCTGCTCGGCCGCCAGAGCCATGTCCTTGATCGACTGGGCGATCTCGGCGATCGTCAGGTTCTTCCTGACCTCCGGATCGTCGGCTCCGTCAGTGGCTTTCGGTGAGCCGAAAGCAATCGCCGCAGACTCGGTCTTGACGACCTGCTTGGCGCGGGCCTGGTCGAAGTAGGAGAGCCGAACCGTGAGCTTCTCGCCCTGGATGCCGGCCCCGGCCCTTTGAAACCGGGCGAGCACGACCTGGGTGGCGCCGCTGTTGAGGTTGTCCAGGTCGAGACGGACCGAGCGTTCCCCAGCCTTCGGCTGGTAGCCATAGAGGCGGGCGAGTTTCAGACCTGGCCCCCATTGGATCTCCAGCTTCGGCTCCAGGGCGACGGGTGCGAGCAGGCTCTGCAACTCGTCGACGAACACCTTGCGCATGTCGTCGCCGTCGGCCACGAAGTGGAACAGGCCCCTTCCTTTCTTCGCCAGGACCGCGAGCAGGTCCCGGTTCAGATCCAGCCCCACTCCGATCGTGGAGAGGTCCACCCCTTGGTCGTTGTAGGCAAGAGACTGGTTGGCGATCGCTTCGGGATCGGTAACCCCGCGGTTGGCGATGCCGTCGGTAAGGAGGATCACGCGGTTGGTAGCGCCCTTCCGGTAGCCCTTGAGCGCCTGCTGGTAGCCGAGCATCAGTCCGGCATGAAGGTCGGTCGCGCTGCCGGGCACGATCTGGCTGATCGCTGTCTGGATCGCCTTCCCGTCGCCCACCTTTTGGGAGGGCACCGCCACGTCGGCGGAGGAGTCGAAGGCGACGACCGACAGGGTGTCGTCGGGCCGGAGTCGCGAAACCATCGCCTGGAGCGAGCCCTTCACCCGCGACATCTTGTCGGCTGCCGCCATCGACCCGCTCTTGTCGATGACGATCGCGAGGTTCAGAGGCGGGTAGTCTTGCCGGTCTCCCAGCATCCTCGTGCTCAGACCGACCTGCAGGACCGCCTCTCCCGCCGCCGAGCCGCTGCTCGAACGCACGTCCAGCGCCACCGAGTCGCCAGACTTGGGTCTGCCGATATCGTGCCGGTGGAAGTTATAGAGCTGCTCGACCTCGACCTCCCGAGGCGCAGGGAGCGCGCCGAGGTTTGCGAGGTACCGCGTGCGGCTTGCCGCCGCCGAGGAAACGCCCATCTGGGCCTGCAGCGTAGCCGAAAAGGCCAGATGCAGCGAGAGGATCAGGGCGAGCGTGCAAGGAGGTCGTTTCATCTTTGGTGGGCCACCAACCCATCCATTGGACGCAACGCGCAAGGCTCCCGTGACAGGCGCGCCGACCGTTGACATTCCTCGCCTGAACGCCTAATCTAGCGCTATGCTCCCGCACCGTGAGCCCGACTTCTCGCAGATGCTTCGCGTGCTGAACAAGCAGCGGCCGGACCGGCCGGTGATGTTCGAGTTCCTCGTGGATGGGGCCCACCTGAAGGCGATCCTCGGGAGCGAATGGGCGGAAGGAGACGGCGTCGACGAGCTTCTGCACAACTGGGTCCGCGGTTTCGCCGCCTGCGGATATGATTTCTCGACCATGCCCGTTTGGGGATTGGACCTCCTGGAGTTCCCCGGGAAAAACCGGACGAGAGAGAAGAGCGTCGGGATGGCGCACGGAGGCATGATCCACGACCGGGCGACGCTCGAGGCGTATCCTTGGCCGGACACGTCGAACTACGACTACTCGATCCTCGACCGCGTGGCCCGGCACCTGCGCCCGAACCAGAAGGTCATCATCCACGGACCTGGCGGGGTGCTCGAAAACGCCACGGAGCTCGCCGGCTACGAAGAGCTTTGCTTCCTCATCGCCGACGAACCGGACGCGGCCGAAGAGCTGTTCGACCGAATCGGCAGGCTGCTATGGAAGCATTACGACCTGCTCCTCGACCACCCGTGCATCGGCGGAGCGTTCGTGAACGACGACTGGGGGTTCAAGACCCAGCCGTTCCTGCCGCCCGACTTGATGAGGAAATACGTTTTCCCCTGGAACCGACGGATCATCGAGCGGATCCACCAGTCCGGCAAGCCGGCGATCCTGCACTCCTGCGGCAACCTCGACACCCTCTGGGACGACATCCTGTGCGACCTCAAGATCGACGCCAAGCACTCGTACGAGGACGAGATCCATCCGGTGGAAGAGGTCTACGAGCAGTTCGTCGGCAAGATGGCGGTCATGGGCGGGATCGACGTCGACTTTCTCTGCCGTTCGACGCCGGCGCAAATCGCAGACCGATGCCGCAAAATGCTGGAAAGAACCGCCTCGCGCGGCGGATACGCCTTAGGGAGCGGGAACTCGATTCCGAACTACGTGCCCCTCGAGAGCTACCTCGCCATGCAGCGCGTCGGGTTCGAAGGGTGAGCAGGAGGGCGCCGACGCGCCCTCCTCAAGCGGCTAGAAGACCGACTCGGGGAAGTAGTGGTCCTCCGCGTTCTCGGGCGTGATCAATTCCACGTCCAGCTTCATGTGGCGGGGCATGAACTTCTTCACCTGCTCCAACTTCCCGTCCCGCAGGTTGGCGACGGCGAAGTGGATCCCGGTGGCGATCATCGAAGGCGGATAGGTGATGTCGGCGGGGAACAGGGGGTCGTTGTTCTTGACCCGCTGGACGACGTCCTTCATGCCGGCGCCGCCGAGGACCCACACGTCCTTGTCGCGCCCGGCCTCCTTCAGCGCTTGCTCGACGCCGAGCGCCATGTCGTCGTCCTGAGCCCAGATCGCGTCGATCTGCGGGTTCTTGGTGAGCATCGGCTGGATGACCTCGAGCGCTTTCTGGCGGTTCCACATGCCCGACTGCTGCCCCAGGATCTTGATCCCTGGGTTCTTCTTGAAGACCTCCATCGCCGCGTTCACGCGGTCGCTGTTGACGGTGCTCGGGATGCCTTCCAGGATCAAGATGTTCCCTTTGCCCTGCAGCTTATCGACGATATACTCGGCCGACTTCCGGCCGAACGCCTCGTTGTCCCCTTCGATGAACAGGTCGGCGACCGGCTCGAGGAACCCGCGGTCGACGTTCACGAGGTAGATGTTCCGCTCGTGGACGGCTTTGGCCGTCGGCGTCAGCGGGGCGCTTTCAGTCGCCAGCACGACGAGGCCGTCGATCCCCTTGGTCATCATCGTCTCGATGTCCGAGATCTGCTTCGCCGGGCTGTCGGCCGTGGCGAAGTTCCACTCGATCTCGGGATGCATCTCCATCGCCTGCTTGGCCCACCAGACGACGCCCGCGGTCCAGCCATGGTCGGCGGCGGGGACCGAGACGCCGATCC
>DASWVS010000413.1:0-8142 GCA_036401135.1 Fimbriimonas sp. | reverse complement strand
TGCATATCGAACAGCTTCATTCCAAGCCGAGTCTCCTCAGCGTCTGGGTGGTCGAACGGCCCGGGCGAAGGGGGAGGATCACAACCTCGCCGCCATAGGAGCGCACTAGCTGCGCCTCCGGCAGGTCCTCGATCCGATAGTCGCCGCCTTTGACGTGCACTTCCGGCATCAGCTGCCGGATGAGTCCTTCGGGAGTGTCTTCGTCGAATGGGACCGCCCCGGCAACGGGCTTGAGCCCCTCCAGCACGACCATCCGGTCCTCGAGCGGGTTGACGGGTCGGTCGGGTCCCTTGCCGAGCCGGCGGACGCTCGCGTCGCTGTTCACGCCGACGATGAGAAGGTCTCCCAACGCGGCGGCTTTCGTCAAGTAGACGACGTGCCCCGAATGGAGGATGTCGAAGACGCCGTTGGTGAAGACCAGGCGCTTGTTCCGGCGGAGGTCGAGTGCTTCAGCAAGAGTCATCGAACGTATAGCCCTCCATTATTGAACCGCCTCGTTCAGCGAGGTCAAGACCAGGTCCGGCGAGATGCCGGCAAGGCTATGCGGATGGTAGTGGCACCGATCGATCTGCCCGTAGGGGCAGGACCTCTTCGGCCGGGTGATGCTGTAGAGCCCGATGGCGGGAATCTCCATGGCCGCCGCGAGGTGGGTGCTGCCGGTGTCGCCTCCCACGTGGGCGCTGCAGAGCCGGATCAGCGCGATGAGCTCTCCGATCGACGTTTCCCCGATCAGGCTCGTCGGCTTTTGGCGACAGTGGTCGGCGACTTCCTCCGCAGCCCTGTGGTCGGCGTCCGACCGCCCTCCGATCAGGACGACCGGAAGGTCGGACGCGTCGATGAGGCGAGCGAAGGAAGCGGCGGGCCAGCGTTTGGTCTCCCACCCCGCCCCGGCGTTCATGACGACGAAGCGGCCGAACACCTGCTTCTCCTTCAGTTTCCGCCGGACCGACAGGACGTCCTCCTCCTTCGGCTTCAGCATAAAATCCGCACGGTCCATCTGGGCTCCGGCCGCCCGGACGACGTCGACGTACTGGTCGACGATGTGGAACGAGCTTGGATCCGGGATCACCCGGCGGCTGAAGAGGGCGCTTCCCTCGCGCTGCCAATGGTAGCCGAGCTTCTGAGTCGCCTTCGCCTTCGCGATACAGAGAGCACTCTTAAGGAGCCCCTGGAGATCGAACGCGGCATCGTAAGGCTCGCGGTGGTCGAGAAGGGGCTTCGACACGCGCACGACCTCATCGACGGCCCCGCAGCATTCGACGACGGGAGCGAACCGGCCGTCGACCGCCCAGGTGATGTGGCACTCGGGGAAAGTCCGTTTGAGAGCGGCCGCCGCCGGCAGGCAGCAGACGGTGTCGCCGAGGGCCGAAAGCCGCGCGATCAGGAACCGCTCGGCCAACGCCCCTCCATCAAAAGCTTCGACTCCCGCACGATCTCCTCGGGGGCGAAGTCGCACCGGTCCCCGCGCTTCAGCACCCTCCCCCGGCTCGTATAGGGCCGGAAGAAACGAGGGTCGTTCGCTCCGAACACACTCAGGATCGGGATGCCGTAGGCGGCGGCGATGTGCCCGGCTCCGGTGTCTCCAGCGAGGACCATGCCGCTTCCCGCGATCTGTCCGATCAACTGTCGGAGCGTCGTCTTCCCCACCAGGTTCACCGCCCTCTCCGGCGCTTCGAACGCTTCGTTCGGTCCTCCCACGTAGGCGACCTTCCAGCCTTCCTCAAGCAGCAATCGGCCGACCCTGGCCCAGGCGTCGTGGGAGAGGGTCTTGCCAGGCTGGCCCGCGCCGACGGCGATCGTCGCCGCCCCCGGAGTGCGGGGAGGTTCGGGAACGGGCATAAGCGGCCGTTCGGGCAGCGTGAACGAACCCAGTCTGCCGATCACCTCGCCGAACCACTCCACCATGTGCTGGCCGTCCTTCGGATCTCCCGCCAAAGGGTTCAGCCGACGGGCGAGAGCGTCGGTGGCAAAAGCCGCGATCTTTCGTCTCGGCTTCGCAAGGTAGAGGCACAGCGCCGTCTTCGAGTGACCTTGCAGATCGAAGCCCAGGTCGTAGTCGCGCTGGCGCAGGCGGGAGTAGTGCGACACCTGATCCCGCCATGTCCGCACCGACCATCGACCCTGCTTCCACCGGTCCCTTGGAAACTCGTGCCTCCGGGTCGCGAGGCGGTCGGTATCGATGACCTCGGCGCACCTCGATTCGACCGCCCAGTCCAATTCACCGTCCGGATGGGCGTTGCGGACCGCGGTGGCCGCCCATGCCGCCATGACGCAGTCGCCCATCGCGGCGAACCGCACGACAAGAGTCCTCAAAGCAGCCCCTGCCGGCGCGCGTCCTTCCAACGGTCGTGCATCCAGAGCCATTGGTCGGGGTACTCGCGGATGACGGACTCCAGGGACTCGTTGATGCGGCCCATGATCGCCTTCGGGTCCTTTTCGGTGTTCTCCAAATCGATGGGGGGATGGAGGATCAGTCGGTACCTGCCGACTCCGACGCGCGCGTAGTACGCCGGCAGCAGGACGGCCCCGGTCCGCTGGTGCAGGACGGCCGGTCCGAGCACGGTTCCCGCCGGCCGCCCGAAGAACGGCAGAAAGCTCTCATCCGTGTTCTGGTCGGGGAGCAGCCCGATCAGTTCGCGATGGCGAAGGCGTTGGAGGATGGCGCGGGCGGCGTTGCCGCGGGACAGGACGACCATCCCGTTCTGTTCCCGGATCGACTGAAGTTTCTCCTGCACTCCCGTTTGGTTGGCCTCTCGGGCGACGACCGCGATCGGGCGGCCCGTCGCCGTACACCAGTGGGAGAACCGTTCCCAGTTTCCAAAGTGGGCCGTCACCGCGATGATCCCGTTCTCGCTCCCCTCGGCGACGGCAATCAGGTGCTCGCCTTCTACCTGCGTGGTCTCAAGCACCTCGGCATCCGTTCGCAGGGGCGAGCGAAGGAAGTCTCCGGCGACGCGGCCGAAGTGCAGGAAGACACGCCGCGAGAGGGCGGTCGTTTGACTCCCGCCAAGGTCGGGGAAGGCGAGCCGAAGGTTCGCGACGCTTCTTTCCCGATGCTTCTTGTCGAGCCGATACCAGAGCTTTCCGAGCATCTCGCCGCGGCGCTCCGCCTTGCCGACGTCCTGCACGCAGAACCACCGCTGAAGGACGTCGAAACCTCGGTCGGCAAACCGATTCAGCAGAACCTTACGACGCTTCGAACTCATCCAGCTTCACTCGCAGCCAGCGTTGAAACGCATCCGCCGGTTCCACCCGCACCGTGTGTCGGGCGATCAGGAACCGGCGTTCCCGAACATCCGGCCTTCGTCGCAGCTTCACCCAATCCTTGGCCGTCACCACCACCGGAAGCTCCTCGGGCAGGCTGCGGAACAGAGTACCCTCCGACAGCGGGTCGTGGTCGGGCAGCAGGAGGGCGACCCTCGCATCTCCGGGCAAGCTTCGAAGGAGCTTTGCCGGCTGGCCGAGCGCACACAGGACGGAAAAATCCCTGGGCGGCTCGTCGAACCGAAAGCCCGACTCCGGGTCCTCGAGCCAGCTTTCCTCGACGATCTCGTGCTGGCCGGGGAGCACGAGGTCGGCTCGACGGCGGTTGCGGCGCGGCTCCCGGTAAGGGCCCGCGGGAAGGCAGCGCCCGTTCGAGGGAAGCGGGTCGTCGAGCACGATCGAGACGTGCTTCCGAAGCGGCAGATGCTGGAACCCGTCGTCCATCAGCATCACCGATCTCGGAAAGAACTCGTGGCAGAGCTCTGCCGCTCGGACGCGGTTTCGGCCGACGATCAGAGGGGCATCGGGCAACAGCCACCGGATCATCGCGGGTTCGTCGCCCCATTCCGCCGGATCCAAGGGGCCTTCGGGCGCAACTTGCGCCGATTCGGCGCGCGGGCTGCCGTAACCGCTCGCGGAAACCACCGCATCTCTGCCGATTTGCCGGAGAACCTCGGCGAGATGGATCGTCAGGGGCGACTTGCCGCTCCCGCCGACGACGAGGTTTCCGACGCAGAGGACGGGGCGGTGCGGTTCCTTCGCCTCCTTGAGCCCTTTGCGATACAGCGCCAGATAGGTTTGCCACCCGCCGGCGTAGAGCCAGGAAAGAGGGGTCAAGGCGGTGCGCGCGAGGCGGTCTCGGATCGATTGTCCGTACCAGACCTCGCGGGCGTCCATCGGTGGATTATGAAGCCAACCTAAGGGAGGGGTGGCCGCTTGAGATGGTGGTCCGAACGCTTTTGGAGGTAATCCGCCACCCTCAGGAGGACGCCTTCCTCATACGCACGTCCGAGCAAGGAATAGGAACGGCTCGCGCCTTTCTCGTCGGTGCCGAACGGGATGATCGCCTGCGGCGTCCCCGCCTGGTTCGAAGTCACGATGGTTCCGACGGCGATCCCCTCGTCGACGACAAGATCGAGGTCGCCGAAGTCCCGCTCGTACTGCTCGGCCATCACCCGTCGGACACGCTGCGCCCGGAGGTATTCGACCGCCGGGACGTAGCGGCCCGCCCGCATGAACTGGGGCCAGAGCGAGTTCTTCACCTCGTTGATCCTTCCGCTGCGCACCAGGTCGTCGAACGCGGAAGAGCATTCGACATCGAGAACGACGCCGACGCCGCGCGGCGCGGGAGTGAATTTGTGCGGAACGACCGTCGCCCCCGCCTCCCGAAGGATCTTAACCACCGGATCCCCCTGCATTTTCTCCTCGCCCGGCTCGAAGCCGATCTTCAGACCCTTCAGGTCGCGGCTGGGACGAAAGGCGAAGGGTTGATCGACCGTCGTCGGATCGCGCGAATCCGAGCCGATGATGGCGGCCAGGACGAGCGCACAGTCCTCGGCGGTTCGACAGATGGGACCGACCTTGTCCATCGAGTAGCTGAGCTCCATCGCGCCGTACCGGCTGACTCGGCCGAAGGTGGGCCGGAGCCCGCTGACTCGGCATCGGTTGCTCGGGGAGACGATGCTCCCCTGGGTTTCGGTGCCGATCGAAAAGGCGACGCAGCCTGCGGCGGTTGCGCTCGCGGAGCCTGCGCTGGATCCGCTGGAGCCTTCCTGCGGGTTCCAAGGGTTCTTGGTCTTGCCCCGGAACCAATGGTCGTCCATCGCGAGCGCCCCCATGCTGAGCTTGCCCAGGAGCACCGCCCCCGCCTCCTCGAGCCGCCGGACGACTGTAGCGTCCTCGTCGAGGACCTGGCGCTCGAAAGGTTCCGCCCCGTAGGTGGTCGGGTAGCCCCGGACGGCGAAAAGGTCCTTGATGCCGTAAGGGAGGCCGTGCAAAGGCCCCCGGTACCGGCCCCGGGCAATCTCGTCGTCGGCCCGCTTCGCCTGGCGCATCGCGAGATCGGGCGTGAGCGTCACGAGGAAGAGCAGCTCGGGGCTGTAGCGCTGGAGCCGCTCCAGGTAGATGGCGGTCAGCCGCTGCGAGCTGATCTGCTTTGTACGGATCAAATGGCCCAGTTCCCGCGCGCTCAAGAACGCGATGTCGGCGTCCGACATCCCGCCGAGGCCAAGGCGAGAGGGCGACGTGGTCTTCACTTCGACCTTCGGATTGCGAACGCTCGCGGCCCGGAGCGGTTCGAATCGGACCGCCGGCGCGACCTTCTGTTCCACATCGATCTGTCGGAGGGCCACGAAATCCTTCTGCGAGGTCTTCACATCCGCCAGAAGCCGCTTTCGCTCCTCGGTTGTGAACTCGATCTCGGCGACCTTCTCGATCGCCTTCAGGTCGTCGATCGACAATTCGGCAACCGAACGGTCCGATTCCTGGCCGAACAGCCTCAGGGGCATCGCCGTACCCGCGGCGGTCAGGAGCATCGCCTTGAGCGCCGCCTTGCGAGAGAACACCGCATCCATAGAACCCAGAATAGCAGAGGGACGCTCGCCCTAGCGGTGGCGAAGCATCCGGGTGAAAAGGGCGTCGAACACGAGCCCCGGGTTGCCGTTTCCCACGATCCTCCGATGCGCCTCGACAACGTCCTGCGTCCATTGGGGACGGGCGTTCGGATCCCGCGAAAGGAGGGTGGCGAGGAGGTTCAACGCCTCGGCGTTGGCGGTTCGGGCACCCGAGCCCGTCGCCTTTTCCAGCGCTTCCGCCGCGCTTCGAAACTCCTCCGCGACTTTGATCGCCTCGTCCGAATGCCGTGACCCCAGGCTCCGGGCGAACGAGCCGATACGGCGGTAGGCTTCCGGATGCTCAAGAACCGTCCGAACCCGTCCCGGCGCCCCGGCGGCCAGGGCAAGGTCCTCGTCGGTGGCGCTCGGGTCAAACTCCCTGAGCTCCTCGCGGCTCGGAAGTTGGCAGGCAATCGCGAGGCACCTCGATCGGATCGTATCCTTCACCGTACCGATCGAATCGGTCGTGAGGACGATCTTCGCGAACGGGTGGGGCTCCTCGAGCGATTTCAGAAGCGAATCGGAGGCGTCGTCGTTCATCCGATCGGCGCTGTGGATCACTGCGACCTTGTGCCGGGACATCATGGGCGGGGTCCGGAAGAAATCGCGCAGAGGCGTCGGGTCGTCCGGCTCCGCGGGAATCGTCCGTGAGATCGCTCGGAGCCGTATGTTGCGGCTCGCTCCTTGCGGCTGGATGTCGAGGTAGTCGGGGTTGGAGCCTCGCCGGAAGGCGGCACAGGCTTGGCACGTGCCATCGGCGCCCGAGGGGCCGGCGTTGCGGCAAAGCCACGATTCGACAAGGATAGAAGCCAGCTCGTCCTTTCCAGAGCCGTCCGCGCCGTACAGCAGCACCGCATGCACGCCATGCTCTCCGGAAACAAGGCCTCTGACCACCCGCTTGGCGGACTCCAGCCCGACGAGGGACCGGAGCCTAGATTCGGTGGAACTGCTCAACATCGAGAACGAACAGGACGGCGCCTCCCACGGGAACTTTGACGGGGCTGGGGATGAAGGCGCCCGGAGGCGCGGCCTCGTAAGGCATCACGTTGACCAGCTGCTCCCGGCTCTGGCAATTCTGAGAGATCACCTTGTGCAGCGCGGCCAGTTCGTCCTCCTTCACGCCGACGAGGATCGTCGTGTTGCCTTCTCGAAGGAAACCGCCTGTCGATCCGATGACCGTAAACTTGAAACCGGCTTTCACAAGCTCGTCGGTGAGCTTGTTCTTATCACGGTTATGGACGATGCAGATCGCCAGCTTCACGCTCCCATTATAGCGATGTGAGGAGGACGAATAGCGAAACCCCCGGAGCATCGCTGCCGGGGGTTTCGGACGGGGCTGGAATCGGGATCAGAGCTCGCAGGGAGTCTTGCCCGGGTTCCACATGGACTGCTCGCCCTTGTTTCGGAGATCGTTGATCACCGACTTGGCGTTCTGCGCCTTCGCCGAGCTGTCGGCGCGGACGATGTTGAGGACGCCGCTGTAGCGCGACTCCACCTTGGCGATCTCGTCGACGTTGCTCGGATCATTGGGATCCGGGCTGCCCAGCGCGTTGAAGTTCAGCTTGTTGTTGCCGAGGTGCTTCCAGTAGTGGAGATAGGAACCGCTGGGATTGAAGCCGTTCAGCTTGCAGGCGCCGGCCGTCGGCTGCGCCGGAAGGACGTTGTAGTAGGTCGCGTCGACCAGGTACAGGGTGTTCGAAACCTCGGCGATCATCGAAACCGGGGTCGCCCGGTTCGATCCGACGAGATAGTTGCTCACGCCGTAGCTGTTCTGGCCGCCATAGCTGTGGAAGTTCGGGTCGAAGCTCCCCTTATCCTGGAAGTTGACCCAGGCTTCCGGGTTCTGCGTGTTCTTCCAGAGGTCGTCGCTCTTGATGTAAGGGTGGAGCATCTGGTTGAAGAAGTAGCCCCGGATGGTCGTCTGGCCGCTCGTCTCGAGGGTGGCCTTCTTGGGGTCGCCATTCTGCAGGCTCAGATAGTACGGATTCACGATCGGGCCGCTGCTGCTGCCGTGGCGATAGGGAGGAAGGTTGTCGTCGTAGTCGCCCAGGTAGATCTGGACACCGGTGCCGATCTGCTTCGCGGCGGCGAGGCCGGCGGTCTTCTTGGCAGCCAGCTTCGCCTGGGCGAAGACCGGGAACAGGATGGCAGCGAGGATCGCGATGATCGCGATGACGACGAGAAGCTCGATGAGAGTGAACGCTTTTTTCATTGCAGAACCTATGGGCTATGAAGCCGGACACAAAAGTGGACGGATTAAGATAGA
>DASWVS010000412.1:0-4999 GCA_036401135.1 Fimbriimonas sp. | reverse complement strand
GCCGAGGAGGACGACGTCGGTCTCGATCACCTCGACGTCGGTCCCCTTCTTGACCGTGACCTTCCAGCCTTCGCCGTTGCGCTCGCACTTCTCGATGGTCGCGCCGGTACGGACCTTGATCCCCTGCCGGGTGAGAACCTTGCCCAGTTCGGTCCCGAGGTCCGTATCCATCATCGGGATCAGGCTCGGCATCATCTCGACGATGGTGGTCTGAGTTCCCAGGCTGTTAAAGACGTATCCGAACTCGCAGCCGACCGCGCCGCCGCCGAGGATGACCATGCTCTTGGGCACGAACGGGGCGGAGACGGCGTCGTCGGAGGTCCAGACGTTCTGCTCCCGCCCGCCCTCCAGGCCCGGGATCTGCAGCATGATCACGCTGGAGCCCATCGCGAGCACGAAGTTCTTGGCCCGGACTTTGCGGGTTTTGCCGTCTTTGGACACCTCGATCGTGTTCGCATCGACGAACTTGGCGAACCCTTCGATATGCTCGATCTTGTTCTTCTTGAAGAGCATGCCGATGCCGCCGCGCTGGGTGGTGACGATCTTGTCCTTGCGCTTCATCATGGCGGCGAAGTCGAAGGTGACCTCGCCGGAGATCTGGACGCCGAAGTCCTTCGCGTGTTTGACCTTCTGCAGCATCTCGGCCGAGGCGATCATCGCCTTCGAGGGGATGCAGCCCCAGTTGAGACAGGTTCCGCCGAGGTACTCCTTCTCGACCACGATCGTCTTGGCTCCCAATTGGGCGGCCCGAATCGCCGCGACGTATCCGCCGGGTCCTGCGCCGATCACGACGATGTCCGCATCGAAGTTTCCGTCTGCCATCAATTGCTCTTTCTCCTCGGGTGCGGTGATCGCCTGAATGGCCTCGATCAGGGTTTCCACCGGGGCCCGGACGGTTGCCGTCGCGGGTCCGGACGTGGGTTCGTCGGTGGAGGGGTGGGATTCGGCCATCTCAGGAACGTTCGCGCCGCGCGTCGCCAGGCAGTTTACCTAGCGCGCGCGGCGCGTCCCGGAACCCGGGCCTGAGCCTTCAGGGACGGATGAACGCGCGATCGATGTTGAGCGCCGCTCCTGCCCCAAGGTCGTTGCTCGTGACGATCCGGAGATAGGCGTTCCGTTCGAAGTCCACGTGCTTCGCGATCTCCCGGATCGGCAGAACGACGCGCGAACTCGTCGTCGGCACGGGCCCTTCGTAGAGCGTCACGAAGCTCCCGTACGGATAGGACCCGGATCTCCAGTCGTAGAGCTCGATCCGTTCCGTTCCTGTGGTCGTCGAGGAGTAGTACCGGTCCAGGGTCAGGAAGTGCCTCCCGCTCGCCGGGAGGTTCTTGAAGACGCCTTCGAAGTAGATGAACCCGTCGCCTCGGCGGTTGCAGATCAAGTGGGTCCCGTCTTGCCTCAGCGACTCGAAGTACCCACCGGTAACGCTCGATCCTTTGGCGGAGGCCTCGATGAGGGGGTAGACGTAGCCCGTCGAGACGGGAGGAGCGGTCGAAACGTAGGTCGCTCCGTCCGACGCGATCGCTGTTTTACCGCCCGTCGACGGCAACTGATAGTCGAACCAGTCTTTGCTGGCCGCGATCCGGGTGGCCGCGACGCCGCCGACCGAGGCGGTTGCGTTCTGCAGGTTCCGCCCATAGACTCGCGCACGGACGTTCGTTCCAGCGGGTGCGGAGCCGATGGGAGAGATCCAGCGGACTTTCGTCGACTTGGTGGTGAAGAGGCTCGGGTGGCTCAGGTACCGGAGGGCGGAGCGGGCGTTGACCATGCCGTAGTTGGTGAACTCGCCGAACGGCGCTTGGTCCTGGAGCGTCGCCGTCTCGAGGATCGCGTTTCGCACGCGGGCGGGCGTCGCCGCCGGGTTCGCTCCGAAGAGGAGCGCCGCGACTCCGGCAGCCACCGGGCAGGCGCCGCTCGTCCCCGCGAACGAACTGGTGTAGCCTCCACCGTTCGTCGTGGTCCAGAGCGCGACGCCGGGTGCCGAGACGTCGACCCACGAGCCCCAGTCGGAGAACCATGCCTTGCTCAAGTCGGTGTTGAGCGCGGCGACGGCCACGACGAACTCGTACACCGCGGGATAGAAGGGGTAGACGGTGGCGTCGTTTCCGGCGGCGGCGAAGGGCAGCACGCCTTGCTGGGCGGCCCACTGGAGCGCGCTCCGTTCGGTGCGCGACACGCCGTCCGCGTAGTAGCTCATCGAGTAGACGCGGGCGCCCATCTTGGCGCCGTACAGGTAGGCGGGAACCGTGGCGGATGCGTAGAAGTAGCCCGAGTCGTTTGCGACTTTGAGCGCCATGATCCGGGCACGCGGCGCTACGCCGATCACGCCTGCCGCGTTGTCCCCGACGGCCGCCGCCAACCCGGCGCAGGCGGTGCCGTGGCCGTGGACGTCATCCGGGTCGTTGTCGTTGTACGCGAAGTCGAACCCGTTGACGTCGTCGACGTACCCGTTGCCGTCGTCGTCGAGCCCGTTGCCCGCGATCTCGCCCGCGTTGCTCCAGGCGTTCGCGCTCAGGTCGGGGTGGGCGACGTTCACGCCGGTGTCGAGGATGGCGACGACCGCGCTGTCGGAACCGAGCGAAAGGTCCCAGGCGGTATCGGCCTTGATCGCCTTCGGATGCCACATGTTGGGCCATTCGGTGTCGTTGGGCGTATAGGCGACCCGGCCGGCGCGGTCGACCTCGACTCGATCGCTGCCGAAGACCTTTTCCAGCCTGGATTTGGTGCTGCCGAGGGAATCCGCCGGCACCTGCACGAGCATGGCGCCGATCTCGGGGAACGTTCGAAGGACCGCCGCTCCGGACGATTCGACGAGCCGGCGGCTACCGGCGTCGGATGCCTGGACGAAGAGGTTGCGGGGATGACAAAGGACGCCGTCGAGTCGGATCGGGTGGATCTCGGTCGCGGGAGCTGCCAACGTAAGCGCTAAGGGCCAAATCATAGACATAACGATGCTCCCAGTCTACAACGTAAGGGACCGGTCGCGGAAGGTGGCGAAACGCACCTATTCGAGGGTGAGGTTGACGTTGAGCCAGAAGTCCAGCGTGGTCTGCAGGTCGCGGGTGTAGTCCTCGTAATCGACCGGCTTTCGGACGAAGGCGTTGCACCCGAGCTCGTAGCAGGCGGCCAGGTCGGTCTTCTCGTCCGAGCTCGTCAGGACCACGACGGGCACGGTGCGCCATCGGACGTCGTCCCTCATGGCCGTCAGCACCTCGAACCCCGAGAGGCGCGGCAGCTTGAGGTCCAGGAGGACCAACGCCGGCTTCTCCGAGTTCGCAAGCATCTGGAGCGCCTCCTCTCCGTCGCGCGCGATCTCCCATCGCTCCTGGCGGTTCATCCGCTGGAACGTTCGGGTTGCTAGGCGCTCGTCGTCGGGGTTGTCCTCGACGATCAGCATCCACCGGCGCTTGCTGCTGGGCACGACAGAACATTATGCTCCGCGCGCGCGAAATCGGGTGTGTTATGTCAAAGTAAAAGCAAGCATGTTCCTCGCTTTCATCGCCGCAAGCGCCATAGTATCCACGACTCAGATCCCGGTGCGGTGGTACGGACCCGCGACCGCCACCTTCGAGACCCAGTTTCCTGGCAACCCTTACGATCCGGCCATCAACGACGTCCGCGTGCTCTTCGTCCAGGAAGGCGGCCCTTCGATCGAGCGGCTCGCCTACTACGACGGCGCGGAAGGCGTCTATCGGGCCCGTCTCGTCGCCGACCACCCCGGTACGTATCGGGCGATCCTGGTTCGAAACGGAAAGCAGGCGGCGGGAACCCCCCGGGAGAAAACGATCGAAGCGAAGGAACCTCTGAAGGCGGGTTTCATCCGACGGGACCCCGTGGAGGCCGGCCGGTTCCGGTGGGACAACGGGCAGGTGTACTTCCCGCTCGGCATCAACCTCGGCTGGCAGGGCGGGGACATGCCCAAGATGGCCGAACAGATCAAGAAGATGGGCGAGTCCGGGATGAACTGGTCCCGCATCTGGGCGTGCCATTGGGACGGCAAGAACCCGTGGTGGCCGCAGGACAGCGAGAAGGTCGAAGGCCAGCTTTGGCCTCCCGCCACCGAGAGATGGGAGGAACTCGTCGAAGCCAGCGAGAAGAGCGGGATCGCCTACCAGATGGTCCTCTTCCACCATGGCGCCTTCAGCTCGACCGTCAACCCGAACTGGCCGGAGCACCCATGGAACACCAAGAACGGGGGCTTCCTCGCGAACGCCGCCGACTTCTTCACCGACAAGGAGGCGAAGCGCCGGAGCAAGATGTGGCTGCGCTACGCGGTCGCCCGATGGGCCCATTCCCCCAGCATCATGGCGTGGGAGCTGTTCAACGAGGTCGAATGGGTCGATGCCCGCTACCAGAACCGCTGGGCCGACATCGCCGCCTGGCACAAGGAGATGGCGGAATACCTGAGGAGCATCGATCCCTACAAGCACCTCGTGACGACCAGCTCCGCCGTCGACCAGAAAGCGCTGTGGGAAGCCATGGACTATCTCCAGCCCCACACCTATCCCGTCGACGTCGCCGACGCGGTCGCTTCCCAGGAGATCCCGCGGGACAAGCCGATGTTCTTCGGCGAGTTCGGGCCGACGGGGCCTGCCGATCCGAGGTTGGCGGTGAGGGACGGCATCTTCGCCTCCCTAACGAGCAACCACGCCGGCGCCGCCCAGTACTGGTACTGGGACGTGACGCACAAGAACAACCTCTACGACGAGTTCGTCAAGGCGCGTAAAGCCATCGACCTGAGCGGCCTTCCGGAGCGCCCGAACGCCTCGCCCCTGGTTCTGAGCGTCGTTTCGAGCACGAGCGCCGACCTGAATATCGCGCCGGTGATCGGGTGGGGCAACTCGACCCAGATGGAGTACGACCTGAAGGAGGGGACGAAGCCGCGCCTGTCCGGCATGTCCTCTTATCTCCAGGGCAAGTCGAACGCGGCGATGCAGCCGGGCCCGGCGGTGTTCCGCTTCACCGCGACGCGGCCGGGAACGTTCCGAACCCGTATCGT
>DASWVS010000411.1:0-1976 GCA_036401135.1 Fimbriimonas sp. | reverse complement strand
CTCCTACTGGATCAAGTCCGGGTTCCTGCGGACGTACAGGTCGACCTCCCGCTTGGCTTCGTCGAGTTCCATCCCCGTCTCGTCCCGCAACAGTTTGATGGCCTGGATCCGGCCCATCTTCTCATGTTCGAGCACCAACCGGTCGAGCACCTCGTTCTGCGTGGGCGCCTCGGTCATGGTTTTATCGGCTTTCCGGCGCTTTTTGCGCTTCCACTTCTCGTAGGCCTCTTGGTAGCCGGAACTGCTCGCGACGAATGTGGAAATCGCTTCGAAGAAGATGCCGATGCCCCAGAAGAAGAGGACGAGGAGCGACCAGGTGGGCTGCCCCGCGTGCCACATATTGATCGCCGTCAGGACTGCCATCGTGGCGAGATATTCCCAGAAGCTCTTCTTGAACTTGCTGCGCTGAAACCCGCGGAACTCTCGCCGATCCGCCTCCTCTTGCCGGCGCTCCATCACCTGTATCTCAGCCTCGACCAGCGCTTCGTCGGAGATGCCCAACTCGGCCGCGCTCTGCCTCAGGTTCTCGCGGCTGATCCCTCCGCCCGCGGGCATGCGGCCCACAGCGAGCCGAAGGATCTCCTCGGCCTCCTCGTCGGAGTAGTAAGGGTTGCTCGGCATGCCGATCTATGTTAACCCCAAGACGAGCGGGGTGGGGTAAACCGTCCTATCAGCGAGGAGAAGAATGGAAGGCCAGCAGATTCGTGTCGCAGTCGTCGGAGCCAACGGGCGCATGGGGCGGGAAGTGCTGAAGGCGCTAACGCCCGCCGAAGGGTTCCAAATCGTCGCCGCCATCGACCGCGAGAGCCTCGGCATGAACTGCCGCGACCTCGTCGGAGCGGCGGGGCCGGATCTCGCGATCGAGGCGAAGGTGGGGCAGGCCCTGGACCGAGCCCCGGCCGACGTGGTGGTGGATTTTTCAAGCCACACGGGTGCGGGGGCGCATGCCCAGAGCGCCCTGAAGCGCGGCGCGAGCCCCGTCATCGGCTGCACGGGCCTCAGCGACTACGACCTCGCCGAGATCCGACGGATGACTGCCGAACTAGGAGTCCCCGCCATGTATGTCCCGAACTTCGCGATCGGCGCGGTGCTGATGATGCGGTTCTCCGAACTCGCCGCCAAGTGGCTGCCGAACGTGGAGATCATCGAGATGCACCACGACAAAAAGGAGGACGCCCCGAGCGGCACAGCGATGCTGACGGCGGAGATGATCCACCATGCCCGCAAGCGCCCCCCTTCGTTCTCGCCCGACACGAACATCAAGATCCAGGGGGCGCGCGGCGGGAGGTTCCTGGACGTTCCGATCCATTCCGTCCGGCTCCCGGGGCTGCTCGCCCATCAGCAGGTGGTCTTCGGAGGGCCTGGCGAGGCGCTTACCGTCCGCCACGACTCGTTGGACCGTTCGGGATTCATGGAAGGGGTCAAACTCTGCGTGCGCACGGTGAAGTCGCTGCAGGGGCTAACGGTCGGAATGGACAAGATCCTCTTCCAGTAACCGCGCGATCGCTTCCTCCAAGGCGTCGCGGAAAGCGCGGGGGTCGATCGCCGGACCTCGAACCGGAACGCCGCCGGCGATCACCTCGGCAGCGTCCAGAAGGGGTTCGCCGGCAGGGATGCTCGCCTGGACGAGAACGGCGTCGCGCGTTCTGCGCAGCGCGCACCCGCAGCGTTTGAGTCGGCTCGCCGGATCGACGATGTCGTTGCGGCTGATGCTGGCAAAGCAGTCCGGCAGGTGGAGGCCCCCGTGCTCGACCCTGGTGTCTTCGGCGAGGACGGCCGGCACTCCGACCGCGTTCAAGGCCCGAATGAGTGGCCGTGCTACGGCGCGGTAGGCATGGCGTACGGAGCCGGTGAGCGGCATCGCCATCCCCACCGTCACATCGTGGCCGTGCAGGACGGCTCCGCCGCCGGTGGGGCGCATCACCCACAGGGTCTCGTCCGGCCGCAGCAGGGTCGATTCGGGCTTCTGCGAGCTT
>DASWVS010000410.1:0-4392 GCA_036401135.1 Fimbriimonas sp. | reverse complement strand
ATCTCCCACGTGAACTCTCGGCGGTTTCGAATCTCGGTGATCGCCGGATTGCTTTCAGGATCCTCGAAACCAAAACCCATGTACATGCCTGGCGTGCGGCTCCCCTCGGTCGACCGCCAGCCGTTGCCCTGGTAGACGTCGTAGGTCGCGCCGCGCAGGTAGCGGTGCCGGTCGAGCCTGGCTTCGTAGAGCGGTATCTCCGAGAGGGGCCCCAGCGGCCCTTGGCCGACGCGGGCTTCGGTATTGTTGGACATCCCCACGACGGGCGGAATCTGAGAGCGGATCGGAGGGGCGTTGAGGCGGACGGTTCCCGAGACTTCCCGCACCGACTCCCGAATGACGGGAGCCCCCACGAGGCTCACGAGAACGACGGCGAAGGCAGAGGCCAGCGCCCACTCGGGGCCGGCGAGCCATCGCCAGGGACCCTGTCGGATCCGCTCGTAAAGGGCCATCGAACGCTGGATCGCGTTCGCCTTGCCTGGCGCGTCGGCTCGGTTGAACCAGCCGGACTCCACCGCTTGCTGCAGCATCTCCCGGGTATGCGCCCTCGCGAATAGCGTGGCCAGGCAAAGCAAGAAGCCGAAAAAGGCGTAGATGACGGCTCGGAAGGTGTCGTAGCAGCCGACGAGCCCGAACAGCGCGATCGCGGGGATCGCCTGGAACAGCAGGGTGCCGTCCCGCCAGGCGCTGAAGCTGCCCAGGATGAGCATCCAGCTGAGGGCGCCCGCGATCGCCACTTCTCGCGGAAATCCCTCGGCGGGCATCAGCCGGTTCAGGTCCTGCGACAGAACGAGGCTGAGCACGACGGCCAAAGCGTAGACGATGCCGTCGCCGTTCAGCAGCTTCGTCCTGGCGAGGACCGTACGAAGCACGTAGCTGAACAGCATCCCGAACGCAATGAGCGAAGCCGAAAAGATTCCTATAGAGGGCTCGCTGATCGCCATCCCCGCGGAATAGACGGCGAGGATGCTGCCCATCCCGACGAGCCCGTAGTCGATCAGCCCGATCTGGCTCTTGTCCCGAACGGTGTTAGCTTTCAACCTCGACCTCCGTCGGCATCACCACCGGCTCGGCTCCGGCCCGGCGCAGGCCCTCGATGTAGCCGGGGTCCACTGCGGAGACCGACGAGACCTCCAGCGGTAGGTTCTTCCTTCTCGCCGTCTTCTTCGGCTCCTCGACGAAACTGGAGGCATCGTAGAGCAGCGCCACCACCTGCGTGCCGCGGGACGTGAGTTGGGCAACGGCCTCGATCAGGTGGTCGTCCCGGACGCTGAGGAGGACGAAAAGCACGCTGCCGGGGGGCAGTTGCCCGATGACCGACATCGCTTCCTCGGAAACGGACGACGCCTGGTCGGGCTGCACCGATGCCATCGTTTCGTAGATCTCCTGGATCCGCTCGTGGGGGGCGAAGTGCGAGGCGCGGCTCTCCAGCCCCGGCAACTCGATCCGGGCGCCCTGGCGAAGGAACGTGTCGGCGAGGAAGACGGTGTGGCCCACCATCACCTCGAAGCTCGAATAGGCACCGGAACCGAGGTCGGTGCCCTTGGTTCGCTGGAGCAGGAAAGCGGCCGCCGCTTGCGAGCCTGCTTCGAACTCCTTGACGAGGAGTTGGCCGGTCTTGGCGCTGGAGCGCCAGTGGATCTGCCGGAACGAATCGCCCGGGGCGTACGCGCGGATCCCTCGGGGCTCGATGCCCGCACCCCGGGTATGGCCGCTCTCGGCTTCGCTGATGCCCCACCCGGCAGCGTTGGGCAACTCGACCGTGACCGGGATCGGCCGAGGCAGAACCGTCATCTCCGCCGTTGCAGTGGGGTAGATCTTGCGCTTCGTGACGAGACCGAGCGCGTCGGTGCCTTCCACCATGAGCCCGCTCCAGCGGTAGATCCCGCGCTTGGTCGCCCGGAACTGGTATTGGGTGCGGATCGGGAGATCGTAGGCGGCGGCGATCGGCAGGCTCGGCGTGCGGTGGGAAAGCATCAGCCGGGGGGGCAGGTTGTCCACGATGGTGACGAGAGGCCGCCGGATCTTCCGGTCGCTCCAGACGGTGATCTCCACCGTCACCAGGTCGCCCACCCGAGCCGTCTCGGGCGCGACCCGCTCGAAGCGCAGTCCCTTCACGGAGAGCCACGCCTGAAAGTGCGACGCGGCGATCATGGTGATAATCGCCGTACCCATATAAAAGAGGGCGGGCGATCCGATCAGGATCGCTTCGATCGCGAGGAACGCGGACGCGATGGAGAGCGCGAAACCGGCCAGGTTCCGGGTCGAGCTTCCTCCCTGGATGCCTTCGTTGGTCTTCGACACCTAGCTCACCGGCACCGGGGCCGGGACCTCTTCGAGGAGACGCTCGATCACCTGGTCCGAGCTCTGGCCCTTGGCTCGGAGCTCCGCCCTGGCGAGCACACGGTGGCTGAGGATCGCCGGCGCCACCGACTTGACATCGTCGGGACGGACGAAGTCGCTGCCTTCCATGGCCGCGTTGGCCTGCGCCGCCCGCATCAGATGCAGCGACCCGCGCGGTGACGAACCCATGAGGAGCAGGTTGCTTTCGCGGGTTGCGCGGACAACGTCGACAATATAGGTCCGGACGGTTTCGTGCACGAAGACGTCGCGGATCGCGTTCTGCATCTCGATCAGTTCGTCGGGCGGAAAGACGCGGTTCACCAACTCGAGCGGGTGCGAAACCTGCTGCTGGCCGAGAATCGCGGCTTCGTCGTCCCGATCGGGATAGCCGAGCGAGAGCCGGCAGAAGAACCGGTCCATCTGGGCTTCCGGAAGCGGGTAGGTGCCGGTCATCTCGATCGCGTTCTGGGTCGCGATGACGAAGAACGGCTTCGGGAGCGTACGTGTCTGGCCGTCCGTCGTGACCTGCCGCTCCTCCATCGCCTCGAGCAGGGCGCTCTGGGTCTTCGGCGTCGCTCGGTTGATCTCGTCGACCAGGACGACGTTGCCGAAGACCGGCCCTGCCCGGAATTCGAACTCGGCAGTCTTCTGGTTGTAGATCGAGCTTCCGGTGATATCGGAGGGAAGCAGGTCCGGAGTGAACTGGATCCTTCGGAACTCGCCGCCGATGCTTTTCGCCAGCGCCTTGGCGAGGGTGGTTTTGCCGACGCCCGGGATGTCCTCCAAAAGGACATGGCCGTTGCAGAGCAGCGCCAGCACCGCCCTACGGACCGTCTCCCTCTTTCCCACGATGACCCTCTCGACCTCGCCCACCAAGGTCTGCGACTTCTCTTCGATCTCTTTGACTTTCAAATCCCGCCTACTCCCCGATCTCTGGCTCCCCACAATCTACGCATCTGCTTCTTACTACGTGCCCAAGGTTGCAATTGCGGGTACGGATCGACGCTTTTCGCGCCCGCTCGAGCCCTTCCAGTAAGAAACACGCGCCGATCGCTCCGGTTCCTTGCCGATCCGGCCTTCCTGAACATCTAAAATCACTCGTATGCGTTGTGTCATCGGTGTCGACCTGGGCGGAACGAACGTTCGCGCCGGCGCCTACTATGAGGACGGGGCGGAGGCGGGTCCCAAGTTCAGCAATCCTTCAAGAGCCCAGAGCGGTACGGAGGCCGTTTTCGACGCCGTGAGCCGGACGATCCTCGAAGCGGCGCAGGCTGCGGAGACGCCGCCGGTCGCGGTTGGGATGGCGATCCCGGGCATGGTCGACGACCTCAGAGGAGTGGTCGCGTGGTCCAGCAACTTTGGTGAGACGATCAACGGCGTCTTCCACTATTGGCAGCACGTCGACGTGCGCAAGCCGATCGAGGATCGAGTGGGGCTGCCGGTGCGGTTCGGGAACGACGCGAACCTGGCGGCGCTCGCCGAGTACCGGTTCGGCACCGGCCGAAACCGGGCGAAATGCCTGGTGATGCTGACGCTCGGCACCGGCATCGGCGGGGGCGTGGTGTTCTCGCCGGACGCGCTGCTGGGCGAGTCGCGCGGGCATCTGCTCCTCCTCGGGGGGAACGTCGGAGGCGCCGAGCTGGGGCATGTCGTGGTCCAGGCGGACGGGATGGTGTCAAACGCGGGCGTGTACGGCGATATCGAGGCCTACTGCGGACGGGACGCGATCGTGACGCGGGCGGTTCATCGATTGAAGCGAAACCGGGAGTCGCTTCTGGACGAGATGGTCGGGGGGGACTGGTCGAAGATCTCGCCGAAGACGATCGCCGAGGCGGCGGAACGGGGGGACGAGGTCGCGCTGGAGGTGTTCGACGAGGTCGGAACGATGCTCGGGGTCGGGATCGGCAACTACATCAACATCTTCGCCCCGGACGTGTTTGCGATCGGCGGCCAGGTCGCCAAGGCCGGCGACGCGCTCCTGAAGCCGGCGATCCGGACGGCCCGAAACATCGCCGTCCCCGCCCTCTTCGAGTTCTGCCGGATCACGGT
>DASWVS010000409.1:0-4396 GCA_036401135.1 Fimbriimonas sp. | reverse complement strand
GTTGCTTCAGAACTTGCCGAGGCCGCAGGCTTCTCCCCGTTCCACTTCTCATGGCTGTTCGGGGGTCTGATGGGCGAGTCGCCGGGGGAGATGCTGCGCCGACTGAGGATCGAGCGCGCCGCCTACTGCCTCGGAAGCTCCGATACGACGGTATGCCGCCTCGCTTTCGAGTCCGGCTACGACTCCCAGGAAGCGTTCGCGCGCGCTTTCCGGTCCTCTTTCCACGTCGCACCCTCCGAGTTTCGGCGGAGCGGCCTTCGATTCACCCTTCCGACGCCGAACGGCGTCCACTACGACCCAACCGGGCGCAAGCCCCTCGTCAGGCCTCGGGAAACAGGAGTGAACGCGATGAACATCGAGATTCGAGAGAACGTACCGGGTCGCCGTATCGTGGCGATGGGCCACAAAGGGCCCTATTGGCAGATCGGCTCGACCTTCGGCAGGCTGATGGCCTGGGTCGGCCAAAATCAGGCGCCGATTACGGGCGAGATGCTCGCCATCTACTACGACGACCCGTCGAGCAAGCCCGAAGCGGAGCTGCAAAGCGATGCGGCTGCCGTCGTAGCCCCGACCTACAAGAGCGACGATCCTGCAGTCAAGGTGCTGGACGTGGCAGGCGGAAGGTACGCCGTGTACATCCATAAGGGAAGCTACAGCGGCCTTGGCGACGCCTGGAGCCGCTTCTACTCCGAATACCTCGTTCCCAGCGGACTCGAAGTAGACCCGTCGCGTAACTGCTTCGAGCTGTACCTGAACGACTGCTCCCAAGTTCCCGAAGACCAGCTCGTAACAGAGATTCACGAACCAATCAAGTAGCCGCGCCGAAAAAGAAGCCCCTCTCCCCGCGGGAGAGGGGTTGGGGTGAGGGTCCCGCCGCGGAGCGGCTTAAACCCGGTAGTAGTGGGCCTTCATGAACTCGAACCACTGTCCGTCCTCGCCCTGGCCGGACGACGTGAGGGTGCGGTGGTTGTCGTCAATGATCTCGATGACGTCGCGGTAGCGGGCGGTTTCGCCATCCTTCTCCATGTGGGGGCCGACGCAGTTGAGGGTCATCACGCGGCCGTCGGCGCTAAGCTCTCCGTCGTACTTCCAAAGGTGCGAGGAGACCGAGCCGATCCAGAACCCTTTGTACGCCCTGAAGGAAACGTCGTAGCCCAGGCCGGATCGATATTCCATCGTGGCGCCGTCGGGCATTTCACCGCGTCCCTCTCCGAGCGCCCACAGACCGCCCCAGAGCTTCACCTCCTCCGTGCCGTGAGACTTCACCTTCGGCTGGTCCGGGCCCATTACCATCTCCGACTCCACGCGCCAGTTCCCCACGAGCTTATTCAGCCATCCGTGCTCGGCAACCGGCTTGGTACCCATCTGCATTTCAGTCGTTTCGGTACTCATATCTGCCTCCGAGCCCCCATTGTCCGCCAGAATTCGAAATACAGTAGACGTATTTCTGCTATTCCAAAGAATCGAAAGAAAGCCCGCCTCACGCGCCTTCGTTGATGCGGAACGGCGAAACCACGTGAACTCTTGGGAAGTTCTGACCGGAGGAGGTCCTTGGACCTGTCGAGAGGGGCAAAGGTGCCGCACAATGCTCCCCATGATCGACATCTCCCTTCTCGGCCCGCAGGAACCCGTTGGTGAATTCGCCGACGTGATGGCCTCCGCCTTCCAGGACTATCCGGTCATGGTCAATGCGTTTCGACACGCTCCCGGGCCTCGAATCGAGTGGGTTCGGGGACTGGCCGCGCTCTCCGCCAGCCATCGCCAAGACGTATCCAACCCGATCCTTATCGCCCGCGACGGCGAACGAACGGTGGGTGCGGCGATGCTGACCCTTCCTGGCTACGAACCGTCGCCCGATCTGGAGACCGCCTTCTGCGACTACCTCGATCCCGCCGGGCCCACCTCCCTCCCCTTCTTCGAGGCTTTCTTCAACGCGGTTTCGTCGGTCGAAGTGCCGAGGCCGCACGCCTTTCTCAAGATGCTGGGAGTCGACCGCGCCTACCAGGGTCGCGGCGTCGGACGAAAGCTCCTCGAGAGGACCATCGAGATCGCGGCGGGAACCGAGGGCATCGTCCTGGACACCGAGCACGAACGAAACTTAGGCCTCTACCGCCGCTTCGGCTTCGAGGTCGCCGGGGAAACGGCCGTCGGCGACATGCCCGTCTGGGTCATGTGGCGGCCCCAGAACGGCGGCTGACCGGCCCCGAAGGTCGACTCCGGGGCCGGTTCGGGACCTAGAGAACGACCTTCGTCACCACTCCCGTTCCGTCGCTGAAAGCGCCGCTGGAAAGGTAGATCTCGCCCGATCTGCCGAGGGCGAAGCCGGTCGTGTCGACAAGCCCGCTCAGCACCGTCGTCCGGTCGCCGTTGGTGCCCACCTTGATCAGGTCCCCCGTGGCGAGGCTGAAGCCGGGAACCGGATATTGCAGGACGTACAGGTTTCCGGCGGCGTCGAATTCGAGGTCGATCAGCGTAGTAAACCCGTCCGCGTAGACCGTGGGAGCCGAACCCGGAGCCACTCGGTAGACGTTGGCCCCTCCGGCCGGGAACGGAAACCCGGTCAGCTGGCTCACGTACAGCGCGCCGTCCGGGCCCCCCGCCACCGCCGTGGGAACCGCATCCATGAAGAACGGTCCCCCGAATAGCTCGATCTCGCGCTTCGGGAAGACGGCGACCGTGGAGATTCCGCCGTTCGAGCCGACCTTCAGCAGCGAGTTTCCTCCCGCGTCCGTGACGAACAGCTTGCCGTTATGGGTCGTGATCCCATAGGGATTGCTGTCGATCGCCCCTCCGTCCGGGTTCGCCGTAGACTCATAGCCGCCGAGTTCGGCCGCGAGCCCCCACTTGCCCTGCGCCGTGAACCGGACCAAGGTCGCGAAGGAGCGGAGTCCCGCTGGAAACGACTCGTTGAGGGCGGGATCGCCACCGAGCCCGATCGTTGCGTACCCGACGCCATTCCCCGTCATCTCGACGTTGGTCGGGCCCATGACGCCGTGAGGCCCGATAAGCGACGGAAGGCCGGTGACGACCTCTTCCTGAACGCCCTTCCGGTACCGGGAGATCCGTCCCGAGTTCCCGAGGAAAAAGGCCTCGCTCCCGACGGTGACCTCGGTCGCGCCGCCGTTTCCTGCCTCGGCCACATAGACCGAACCGTCCGGACCGATCGCGAGTCCGCGGGGGCTGTTCAGCCCCATCATGATCGTTGTCGCCGTCTCGGCAAGGGCCGGAGACGAGAGGGTGGTGAGAACGACCGAAAGTGCCAGTAAAGCTAAACGAACTTGCATGCTGCAACTCCTTGAGTTCGTGCGACCCAACAATGCGGGGTCGACCGTCCAGCATACTACATCAGTTTGTTATAGTCTGGTTACCTTTTCTTGCAGTTTTGAGCCCGCGGGAGACACTGGTCAGGCGCGGTTCAGGAGGTGCCAGAGCCGGTTCAAGAGGACGATCTGTCCCCCGTGGTAAGCCTCGTGCTGGATGACGTGACCCAGCACCCAACGCGGCGTCACGCTTTCCTCGCCGTCTTCGATCGCCGCGTCGGCAGAGGGCCACGACTTGATCCCCTCGAGGATGCGCGCGCGAAAATGGTCGTGCAGGTCGAGATACCAGGAGAAAGGGCGCAGCGGCAGGGGCGGCCACTTATCCTGGTCGACGTCGATCTCCTGCAGCATCACCAACTCGACCTCCTCCCGGTTCCACTCCTTCTTCTGCACGGTTCCTTCGAACCAGGCCAATTCCACGCCGATGATGTGGAGCATCAGGTGCGCGATGCTCGGGGCACTCGGGTGGGGCTGCCAGGCGACCGCTTCGTCGCTGATCTCCGGATCGAGTTCCCCCCGCCACTCGCGCGTCCCATCCTGCAGCACGGCGCAAAGGGTCGCATAAGGCTCCGGATAACCGGCGAGGGGAGTGGCATCGGAAAGCATCTGGAGATTATGCTCCACGCCCTGCCATTCATCGCCTATAATGCCTGGGTTTCGAGCGAAGCCTGCCGATGAAATACTTCACTTACCTCTTCGTTGCTTTGGTCTGCCTCGCCATCGGACGATGGACGTCGCCGGCGATGGCCCAGGCCCAAGAGCCTGCGTTCACCAATGCGGAGGTCAAAAACCTTTTCAAACGCGCCCTCGACGAGAACTACACTCCTGGACGCGAGGTCCTCGTCGACCGGGTTGAAGTCCCGCCGAATACAACCCTGGATCGACATTGGCACCCGGGCGAGGAGTTCCACTACTACCTGAAGGGCGAGCCCTTCGTGGCCCTCCGGAACGAACAGGCCCGGCAGGTCAAGGAGGGAACGGTCGGCCATGTCCCCTTCAAGGCGGAGCACGTCCTATCGACCAAGGAAAAGGGGACGACCCTCATCGTTTTCCGGGTCCACACCGCCGGCCAACCG
>DASWVS010000408.1:0-10157 GCA_036401135.1 Fimbriimonas sp. | reverse complement strand
TGCCCCGATTTGCCCGGTACACCAGGCGCGCCACCGTGACCGGCTTGCCCCCGTCGACCGGGACCATGACCACGTTCACCCGGCGGCCTTCGATCTGGTTGGCGACGATCCATTTGCTGTCGGGGGACCAGGAGAACATCGGTCCTCCGTCGACGGCATCGACGAAATTGCCCTTGAGCAGAACCTTCGCCGTCCCGCCTGCCGCCGGCACCACGACCATCTCCGTCTCCCCTCGATGGAACGCCACGCTCTTCGCGTCGGGAGAGACTTGCGGGTTCGTGACGGTCTGGGTGGACGGATAGAAGTCCCTGGCCTGCCCGTCGATCCCCACCGACTTGAGGCTACGCCTGCCGTTTTCGCTGGCGACGTAGAGGATCGACTTGGCGTCGAGCCACGCCGGTTGGGTGTCCCATGCGGGATTGGTCGTCAGCCGCCGCGTCGTCCCCCCTTTCTCGGGGATCAGGAACAGGTCGCCCCGCAATTCGACGACGGCGCGTTTACCGTCGGGCGCCACGCTGAACCCGCTGACGCCGGTCGTCATCGTCACCTCGGTCACTGGGTTGTTGCGGGCGTCTTCCGGGACGGTGACCTCGAGTTTACGGGGGGTCCCGCTCTTCGTGTCGAGAACGTAGACGTCGCTGTCCTGCTCGTACGCCACCCACGTGCCGTCGCGGCTCGTGCTCAGGTTCCTCGCGGACCCTACGCCGTGGAAGCTGACCTGCTTGGCTCCGCTCCCATCGGCTTTCATCCTCCAGACGTTGGGCATGCCGTTGGCGTTGGAGATGTAATAGAGGTTGCCGTCGGCGGCGGCCTGGGGATGAAGGTCGGTCTTCTCGTTGTTCGTAAGGCGGCGGTGGTTCGTCAGCGGCACAGCATTGTCGGCGACCCAGATCTCGGGCAGGGCGGCGGAGGTCATGCCCGCCTTCTGCCACGCTGTGGAAGCATAGCCGCCCCGGTTGTAATAGACCTTGGTTCCGTCCGGGCTGACGGCCGGCATGAACTCCGCCTCGAACGGATGCCCGGACAGGCGAACGAGGTCTCCCCCCGTCGCAGCCACTCGAAAGAGGTCGCTTCGACCGAACGCGTTGGTGTAGCCGAAAACCAGCTTGCCGTCCCCGGAGACCGACGTCGGATACTCGGAGCCGCTCTGGAAGGTGACCCTTCTCAGATCGGTGCCGTCGGGCCTCATCGTGAAGACGTCGTATGAGCCATAGCGCGCCGAGGCGAAGGCGATACGGGAGCCATCGGGAAACCAGCTCGGGCGGATCTCGTTCGCCGGGTGGACTGTCAGGCGCTCGGCTCGCCCGCCGGAAGAAGCCACGATCCAGAGGTCCCCCTGCCAGGTGAAGACGACGGACTTGCCGTCGGGAGAAAGGGCGGGCTGCTGGAGACGGCGGATCGGTTGGGCGCCGGCCAGCATCGGAGCCGCGAAGGCGAGCGCGAGGAAAGTAGAGAGCCGATAAGACATGGAACAGAAGCCTTTCTACCCCAGGGACCGGTACCATCACTCGGTGGTTGAAGGGCACATCGGCGTGGACGAGAGCGGAAAGGGCGACTTCTTCGGGCCGCTCGTCGTCGCCGCATGCTACGTGGGACCGGAGCATCTGGCTGAGCTCGAAGGGGTCAAGGACTCGAAGAAGCTGACCGACATCCAGTCGATGAAGTATGCGGAGGCGATCAAGCGGGCGTGCCCGCACTCGATCATCGCGATCGGGCCGGCCAAGTACAACGAGCTCTACGCGAAGTTCAGGAACCTCAACACGCTCCTCGCCTGGGGGCACGCGCGGGCGATCGAGAACGTGCTCGAGCTCCAGCCCGCGACGCACGTCATCTCCGACCAGTTCGCCGCCGGAGGTTTGGCGGTCAAGAGGGCGCTGTTCGAGAAGGGGCGTTCGATCGAGTTCGTGTCGCAGGTCCGAGCCGAAGCCGACATCGCGGTGGCGGCGGCTTCCGTTCTGGCGCGGGCGGAGTTCCTAAGGCGATTGAAGCGGCTCAGCGAGGAGTGGGGCGTCGACCTGCCGAAGGGGGCCTCGCCGATGGTGGTCGCCGCGGGCAAGAGGTTCGTCGCCAAGCATGGCGTCCCCGCACTGGCGAACGTCTCGAAGTCCCACTTCAAGACCACGCAGCAACTCAGTTGAGGCGAGGTATCGCAGACATGAGGCTAGCGCCCGTCCTGAACCACCGGGGATGTAGGGTGCGGCATTTCCACTGCCGAGGCAACGGCGGCAGAGTTCCGGAAGCCGCGTCTATACCGACTGGAGCGCCTGCGAACCCTCATCCCAACCCTTCCCCCGCAGGGGGAAGGGCCCGGACGAGCCCCTCTCCTGTCAGGGGGCTCCCACCACGGTTGCCTCAGCAGCCTCGGACTCTCGGCGACTGAGGGGGCGAGGTTTTACGCCGGGGTGCGACTGTAGTCCCGGGATCCTAGATCGACGCTCCTCTTACATCGGATAAGCGCCGGAGGTTCCGGTCGTGCCGAAGCCGGTCGCGCCTCGAGTGCCGGCGACCGCCGTCTGCGAGTACTGGGCGATCATTGGGAAGAGCATCTGGGCGGTCTGCTCCTCCTCCATCCGAATCTCCTGGGCCAGCCTTGCCGTCTGCGAGTCGCCCACCGCCAAAGCGTAGGCGTGCAGCGCCTCGTACATTCCCCTCTCGAGATGCTCCGTCGCATACGCCTTCACCAGGTTCTGCGTGTTCTTGTCGTACTCGTCGTGGGCTCCGTGCATGATCTCGCTGGCCTTCGCCATGAGGTTGTTCATGAAGCCCTTGCCGCCGCTCGGCACCTCGCCGAGTTCGCGCAGCCGGTTCTCGATCCGGTGGGCCTGGCTCCTCGTCATCACGAGGTGGTCCTGGAACACCTGGCGGATGTTCATGTCGTCGGTATCGTTGACGAAGCCTTCGAGCGCGCTTTCGATGCCGACCTCGGCCGCGTGCGCGTCCTGTAGATAACGGACGATCCTTTCCCTTGCGTCTTCTGCCATCGTTCTCTCCTTGCAGCAGACTTGGACTTCCGGCAAGCCTGGTTGGTTTCCCGTGGCACAGCTGCCGTTGCCTCGGCAGCCTCGTCTCGCACCTGCCCGAAGGGTGCGGACAATCCGCCGCCGAGGCTTCCGCTAGAACGGGCTCCCCGGGGCGACGATCCACCCCGGGCCCCGTGTCTTCAACCTCAACGATCAGTCGCAGAGCGAATACCAGGTGCCGGTCCAGGCGTCGGGAGAGTCGCTCGGCTCGCCTGACTTCCGCCCGTCGGGGGTGATCCTCTGCTCGTCGAACTGCCCGGCGCTGGGCACGTGCTTGGCGTGGCCGTCGGCAAAGATGGAGCGGCCGGCAGTCTTGCTCCAGGTGTTGTAGTAGTCGTAGGGATCCGGGCAGTCGTAGCCGTACCTCGCGCAGTCCCTATCGAAGCTCCGATCGAAGAACGGCATCATCTCGAGCCGAATCACCCGCGTCTCTGCCGGATACTCGATGCTCGAGTCGCCGACGATGTTGGTTTCCGTGTAGAGCCGGTCGTTCTGGCTGCTCTCGCCGGCGACCGTCGAATAGACGCATCGCGTGAATCGGTAGGAACTCCCGTACGCCTCGTAGTAGGTCCCCTTCCCCGTCTCGGCGCTGGTGTAGGGGCTGCCGTTGTCGACGGGCGACTTGAACAGGTCCTTGTTCTTGCTGTAAGGCAGCAGCTCGACCTCGACCCCTTTGTGCCCCGGTTGCCCGGTTGGCGGATTGATGCTGTAGGCGTAGAAGATCGGCATGGTTCCGTCGTAGTCTTCGACGTACATCCGCACCGCCAGCCCGATCTGGCGGGCGTTGCTGAGGCAGGCCGTGTTCTTGGCCGCCTCCTTTGCCTGGGCGAAGACGGGGAATAGGATCGCGGCGAGGATCGCGATGATGGCGATCACGACGAGGAGCTCGATCAGGGTGAAAGCGTTGCGACTTGACGATCGGTGCATGGTGTAACCTCCGCGGCCCAACCGCCTTTTCGATTGCGAAGGCAGTTGGGCCGCTCGGGGTCCACTACCGCAATCCCTACGCCGGTCCTAACCGGATCAGGTTCCTGGGGTCTGTCGAGGCACTCTCAGCTCCGATCTCTCGGGGCTCCCCCTGCGGGCAGTCAAGCCAGATCTATTATACGGGCAATACACTGCCCGAAGACATCCGGCCCAGCTCGACATGCCTCGCGTGGCCGTCGGACCTTGCTCAAATGGGTCGCGACTCGAAAGCGCATCGAGGTCGGCGGCCATCGGAGTGCCACCAGCCGCCGACCCGGTATCCTTTCGGATATGGCAATCCTCGTTGACGAGAACACGCGCGTCCTGGTCTGTGGCATGACGGGACGCGAGGGCGGTTTCCACACGCAGCAGATGATCGAGTACGGCACGAAGGTCGTGGCGGGCGTGACCCCCGGCAAGGGAGGAACCGAGCACCTCGGCGTCCCCGTGTTCGACTCGGTCGAGGATGCGGCCAGGGAGACCGGGGCCAACGCCGGGTTGATCTTCGTGCCCCCGCCCTTTGCCGCCGACTCCGTCCTGGAGTGCGAGGCGGCGGGCCTTCCGTTCGTCACCCTCATCACCGAAGGCGTGCCGATCCACGACTCGCTGAAGATCGTGAACCGGCTTCGGTCGAACGGCAAAACCCGGCTCCTGGGGGGCAACTGCGCGGGCATCATCTCCCCCGGCAAGTGCAAGATGGGCATCATGCCGGGCCACATCTTCGCCGAGGGGCCTGTCGGGCTCGTCTCCCGATCGGGCACCCTGACCTACGAGATCGTGTTCGAGCTGACCAACGCCGGGCTGGGCCAGACGACCTGCGTCGGAATCGGCGGCGACCCCGTTCCAGGCACCCGGTTCATCGAGGTGATGGAGATGTTCGAGACGGACTCCGAAACCAAAGCGGTCGTGATCATCGGCGAGATCGGGGGCTCGGACGAGGAGCAGGCGGCCGAGTTCATCAAGACGATGTCGAAGCCGGTGGTCGGCTTCATCTCCGGGCGCACCGCCCCTCCCGGGAAGCGGATGGGCCACGCCGGCGCGATCATCTCCGGTAAAACCGGCACTCCTCAGTCGAAGGTGGATGCCTTCCTCGGCGCAGGCGTCCTGCTCGCGGACCGTACCAGCGACGTTCCCGGCCTGGTGAAGCAAGCGCTGGCGAAAGTCGGTACGGCTGTCTGAGACGGATCTGAAGGCGAGGGAGGGTCTGCCTGAAGAATCTCATCGACGGCTCGCGCGTTGTGCTCTCGGCTCCAAGGACAAAGCCGACGGCGCCTAGGAATCGAGTAGTCTCGGGACGGGGAAAACGATGTTTCTGCTGCCCCTCGCTTCACTGATGCTCGCCTCGACGGACCTGCCGGCCATCGATGGCGACTTCTGGACCGTCGCCACCAGCCCAGATCTCGGCCCCGAGGTCTCGACCCCGAACCAGCAGCCGGTCGACTTCTCGATCTGGAAGGCTGCCGACGGCACTTGGCAACTCTGGTCGTGCCTTCGGGGGACCAAGATCGGCGGGACCGGCCGGGTGCTGATCGGGTGGGAAGGCCAGAGCTTGACCGATCGGGACTGGGCCTTCAAGGGGATCCAGATGGATGGCCTGCCGGAGTACGGCGAGACGCAGGGCGGGCTCCAGGCTCCGCATGTCTTTCGCAACGGCTCCCAGTACTGGATGGCCTACGGCGACTGGAACAACATCTGCTTCGCGACCAGCAACGATGGGAAACGCTTCGACCGAGTTGTTCGCCCGCACGGCAAGACCGGCGCGTTTTCGGAGGGGCCAGGTGCCAACACGCGGGACGCGATGGTCCTGACGATCGGAAGGCTGTGGCACTGCTACTACACCGCGATGCCCCACAACCAGGGCGTCGTGTATTGCCGGACCTCTCGCGACCTGGGGAATTGGAGCGAACCCACGGCGGTCGCTTTCGGAGGCGAGGCGGGCACGAACCAGTGGAGCAGCGAGTGCCCTCACGTCGTGAAGCTAGGCTCCGACTTTTATCTGTTCAAAACCCAAGCCTACGGCGAGGGCGCCGTCACGCGGGTCTACCGCTCCAAGAACCCCCTGATGTTCGGCATCAACCAGGATCCTCAATACCTGGTTGGATCGCTTCCGGTAGCGGCACCCGAAATCGTTTTTGACGGAGGGCGGGTCTACCTCGCCTGCCTACGCCCCGATCTCAAGGGGATCCAGATCGCTCGCCTCAACTGGGTCGACCGTTGAGGACCGAACGTTCGTCTGCGGCCGTCCATGCCCCGAATGGCTGGGAACATGCCCGCCGATCTAGAGGGCGTTGCGCTTCGAGATGGCAACGGATTTGCACCCGCGTCGATCGCGATGCGTGCGATCAAGGCAAGGGCGCATACTCATCCTGTTGGCTACCATTGAGAGGGCGATGAGAGAGCGCTACTTCGACAACGCCGCCACGACGCCGGTGGACCCGCGGGTTCTGGAGGAGATGCTTCCCTACTTCGCGGACGACTTCGGGAACAGCGAGTCGATCCACAGCTTTGGGCAGAAAGCCCACGCCGCGGTCGAGCAAGCGCGGGAGCGGGTGGCGACTCTATTAGGAGCTGAGGACCCGTCTCAGGTCGTGTTCACGTCCGGTTCGACGGAGTCGTGCAATTGGGTCATACGGCTCTTCGAAAGCGGGTCCATTTCCCCCTTCGAGCACTCCGCCGTCCGAGAGCCGGCGCTGGCAAAGGGCTTCACCGTGCTTGAAAACGAAAGCTGGAACCTGTCTGAACCCTCTCCCCGAGGGAGAGGGCAGGGCGAGGGGCTGCTCGCCGTCATGTCGGTGAACAACGAGACGGGAGCGATTCTCCACCCCCCAGAAAGCTCATCGCGGCTCCTGTGCGACGCGACCCAGGCCCTGGGCAAGATCCCCGTCCATCTTGCCGACTTCACCGCCTTCTCCGCCCACAAGCTCTATGGGCCGAAAGGGATCGGCGGCCTGTGTCTACTTGAACCGGTCGACGAACCCTCTCAGCGGGGCGGCCAGCAGGAGTTCGGGCTGCGCGCGGGCACGCTCAACGTTCCCGGCATCGTCGGATTCGGCGCCGCCTGCGCGATCGCGGAGCAGGAGATGGAGGCGGACTACACGACGGCGCTCGAGCTCCGGCAGACCGTGGTGAAGAGCCTCGAGCCCCTGTCGGACTGGCAGGCCAACGATGGGCCGAACCAATCGCCTTTCATTCTCAGCCTCTCCTTTGCGGGGGTCGAAGGCGAGTCGCTGGTGATCGATCTGGACGCGAAAGGCTTCGCAACAAGCGCCGGCGCCGCATGTTCTTCGAGATCCACGGAACCGAGCCACGTGCTCGTGGCGTTGAGATTAGAGGAGTCTCTTCGACGAGGAACGGTGCGGATCAGTTTCGGGCGCTTCAATACCCCAGAGAGTGCGGCAGATTTGGGTTTAAACCTGCTGCTATCGGTGCAAAAGTTGCGTACAATGCGTTGATCGTTCGGATTGGTGCAACGTTACGCCCCATCCGTCCCGTCAGTAAAGGAGACTTCGCGCGAAGGCAGGCTTTGAGGCGTACGAACCGACAGTACCCGATATCCGGTGGTGTCGTTAGAAATAACTTCTTGACAATAACCTGCTCGAGTGATAGCGTCTTCTGGGTCTACGACGATCTTGAAAACTGAACGTACGATTTCGACGGTATGGCCTTTCACCACTTGTTCAACGCTGAACCCGCGGACCAGAGAGCCCAACGATTTGGAAAATCCTCCGGGACTAAGGAGGTTTAGGAAAAGAACTTATGCCAGCAGATAACGGGTTAGCCACACAGCCGAGAAGGGGCCGCGCGATCACGGTGCGGACCCCGGGTCGCCATACGTATGCCGAGGCTGGAAGCGGACCTGCTCTGGAAGACCCGACCCTCGAGCCCGCCGAAGACGATCTTCTCGAACTCGACGGCGCCGAGGAGGAGCTCGAGGAGGAAGAGCGTCCCGTACCGGACGATTCCGAGGAACTCGAGATGTGGATGCGGCAGACCCGCCGCGCCCAACTCCTGACGCCCGAGCAGGAAGTCGACCTCGCCCGAAAGGTGCAGGCCGGCGACATGTACGCCAAGAAGGTGCTCATCGAGAGCAACCTTCGTCTTGTGGTGAGCATCGCCAAGAAGTACAACGCGCGCGGCATCCCGCTCGCGGACCTGATCCAGGAAGGCAACCTCGGCCTGATCCGTGCGGTCGAGAAGTTCGACTGGCGGAAGGGGTTCCGATTCAGCACCTACGCGACGTGGTGGATCCGCCGCGCGATCGCCCGCGCCATCATCAACCAGGGGCGCACGATCCGCATCCCGGTCTACGTGGCGGAGCTGATCAACAAGGTGGTCAAGACGGCGAGCCGGCTGCAGCAGGAGCTTCAGCGCGAGCCGACGGAGGAGGAGATCTCCCGCGAGGTGGGCCTGAGCATCGATCGCGTCCGCGAGATGATGCGGGTCGCCGTCGAACCGATCTCCCTGGAGACCCCGGTCGGCGAGAAGGACAACTCGAGCATCGGCGACTTCGTGCAGAGCACGAATATGCCGACGCCCGGTGATGTGACCTGGTCGCTCATCCGGCGCGAAGAGATCGACGGTATCCTCGGCCGCCTTACGAGCCGTGAGCGCGACGTGGTCCGCCTTCGCTTCGGTCTCGACGACGGCCGCAGCCGCACCCTCGAAGAGGTCGGCAGCGAGCTGAACGTCACTCGCGAGCGCGTCCGGCAGATCGAGCTCCGCGCGATGAAGAAGCTCCGCCACATCGGCCAGGAGCTCACTTCGCAAGGCTTCACGATCACCCCGACGCCCCAGTAGCCACCTTGACCCCGGACCGCCGCTCTCCAGAGCGGCGACCTTGCACCCCGCGAGCCTCGGCTCGCGGGGTGCTTTCGCTTACGGGGTCCGCCAGGTCTCCTTCCCGTTCTTATCCCAGATCACGAATGCGCTGGCGCCGTTGGGGATCATGCTCACCCCGAGGCGCTGCTTGCCGGATCCGTCAAAGAGGGAGATGCCGGTGCCGGTTCTCCCGGTGCCGAAGCTCGCGCAGACTTTGCCGTTCGCGTCGTTGATGCCGAACCCGGCGTCCTGGCCGTTCCGCGTGACGCCCAGCGAGAAGTGCTCGACCCCTTTCTCGTCGTTCAGCACCATCCCCGAGTTCGTCTTGTCGACGCCGAGCCCGATCATCGGCTTGCCTTCGCCGTTCTCGATGACAAGGGCGGCGCCGGCCGGATCGCTTCCGAGGGCGAGAACCTCGTTCCCTCCCGCGTTAAAGAACGCAAGGCCGGTGCCTGCCGCGTCGGAAGTGAGCGCAAGCGTCGCGCGATACTTGCCGGCCGCATCCTTGATCGCAAGCCCTGTTCCGTCCTTCGAATCGCCGATCAGGATCCGCTCCTTGCCGGAGGAGTCGACCACCACGAAGGCTCGCGCTCGGACGACCTCCTCTTGCTGCATCGGATCGGGAGGATCCTGGTGCACCGCAGCCCCCAGAAAGCCGCCGGCAAACGCGGCCGCGACCGCTGCCGGTCCCCACAGATTCGTAGACATGGATAACCTCCGCCGGGAGCATACACCTTCGGCAACAAAAGTTCAACAAGCTTGCCTGGATCGCCGACCGTTAGGCCGCCTGTCGCGATCATAGCTGCGAGCGGAAGCGCCCCCTCTCTTCCTTGACCTTAAGGCTGGAACCGAATGTACAACGGACTCTCGGTAACCGCCACTTCAAGACGAGCGCCTTTCAGGATCTTCACCGGCACCGGAGTGGGTGCTCCGGCGGCAAGCGGCATCCGTTCGGCGCTGACGACGCTTCCGGTAGGCTTGGGAAGGGTGACGGTGGCGGTTCGGCCCGAGCCGGTCGGTGACCACACCACCCAGATCTTGCTGCCTGGCTTCGAGAACTCGTACAGGCAGTGATCGGCATCCTTGGCCACGGCTCGCTCGAATCGATACTCGCCGAGCACCGACTGCAGGTGTGCCACGGCGTGGAACGACGGCTTGGGCTGGTAGTTCCGGGTCAGCCCGGACGAGCCATGGATCGAGGCTTTGTTCTCGTCGTTGAACCAGAACAGATAGGCCCGTTCAAGGTCCATCGCCGCGAGAGCCAGATAGGCGCGGACGATCCATTGCGCCTGTTGCTCGTCCGTCACGCCGACCCACTGCTTGAAGTCCCCTTCCTTCTCTTGCGGCATGGTC
>DASWVS010000407.1:0-9095 GCA_036401135.1 Fimbriimonas sp. | reverse complement strand
GAGCGCCGGCATCGCCAAGCGGCTTTCGATGAAGCTCGAGGGCGTCCTCCGTAACGAGAGGCGCAACGCCGAGGGGAAGCTTCAGGACACGATGGTCTGGAGCATGACGCTTGGCGAGTACCGCGCCCTGAAACGACTGCCGGAGCCCTAGGCCGCGAAACACCGCCCGATCCGATTTCGTCAGTGGAGCATGGCCCAGCGTTACCAGGTCGAGCCCGAGCCGGGCGTCATCGAGGAGATCCGCCAGAAGGGAACCTCGTTCGAGTCCCTGATGAAGGAGGCGAAGCAGTACCTCGACGATCCCGACGTGGAAACGATGGCGCTCGCCCGCATGTTCATCGAGCGCGGATACAGCGAGCCGACGGCCTACTGGCTCGTGCGAGAGGCGGACGTGGAGCGTGCGCCGGGCCAAATCCCGGACGTTGCCTGAGCCTGGCGCTGACGGACTTACCGCCCGGACGCGTCGTAATCGTTGAACCGATAGATGTACTTCCACCAGTTGTTCTGGCGCCCGTCGGCGGCGACCCCCGGCTGCTTCGGAAGGCGGCTGAACCACCATTTCAGGTAGTTGCGCTGAAAGTCCGGCCCGCCCCAGGTTTCCCGGTTCACCGGCTTCTTCGCTCCGTCGAGCCGCGGGTAGGACAGCCATTCGTCGGCGGCGGACATGACCGTGCGCGGGTTGGCGTAGTCGTAGTCCTTCTCCGCGTTGGGAGGGAAGTGGCAATTGCCGACCCCCGCGTAGCCCGGAGACTTCTGCTCGAATGCGCTGAAACGCTCCCAGAGGTTGGTGGGTTTGCCCGGCTCCCATCGTCCGTAGACGCGGCGCATGTGGTTCTCCGTCCGGTGGGACGTGTTGTGGATCATCTCGGCGACGCCGCGCTCATAGCTGAATCCCATGATCGCGAAGCGCTTTCGGCTCGGGACCTTGTCGTAGACGCCTCCGTTGATGAAGAAGGCATCCGGCCCGGCCATGGCGGCCTCCCAATGTCCCGAAAAGGGAAAGCTGAAGACCCAAAGCTCGTCGAACTTGCCCGACTCCATCTCCGGAACGACCTTCTGGCTCTCGAGCATGAACGGGTAGTCCGCTCCGTCCGGCTGATGGTCCTTTTCGGTCTTGTCGCGCATCACAGCCATGAAGCTGCGGTCGTCGTAGCGGAAGCCGTCGAGCTTTCGAGGCCACTCGTCGACGTCGCGCCACTCCTTGATGTTAAGCCGGACGTATCCCCTGCTCACCTCCGCCATATCCTTGACGTACCCTTCGGCGAGTTCCCGAGGGTCTCTCCACTTCATCGCCTCGTGCAGCCGCTTACCTCCCTCGGCTTCGATGATCGGGTCGTAGTTGATCACGAGGACGTTGACGACAACGGGTTCTTCTTTCGCCAGCACACACAGGGCAAACGCAGACAGCATTGGTGTAGGATACGCCACGCACGGTCGTCGCAGCACCGTCGGCGATGGACCGTCGAAGTGGGAGACGTTCGGAAACCGCTCTCGACGGAGCACCTGGGCCAGCTCTCAACGGCAATCTTGCCGCAACATCCCGGCTCATGCCGTTGCTTACGGTAGAGTTCGAGCATGTTTGGCGTGCTGGCGACGCTGCTCTTTTCGGCCGGGGCAACGGGTTTCGGCGTCGCTCTTCTTCGCCGATGGCTGGAGCCTCTCGACCCTGCGACGCGCCTTGGCGCCGCCGGGATGGCGGGTCTCGGGACCCTCGGGCTTCTCACGCTCCCGATCGGGTTGATCCCCGGCGGGCTCAGGTGGGGCGTCGCGGTCGTTCTGTTGCCGGTCCTCTACGGCTTCTATGTGTTGTTCAGGCTCTACCGGGACGACCGGCCCCGGTTGACCGTGCCGAAGGGCCCCGCCGCCCTGTTTCCCCTCGCGATCTCCGTCGCCCTGTTCCTCTCGCTCGTGGGGGTGCTGGCGCCGAGCGACACCCTCGACTGGGACTCGCTCGCGTACCACCTCGCCGTCCCGAAGATGTGGCTCCAGGCCGGCCAGATCCACTTCGTTTCGTACATCCACCACAGCAACTTTCCCTTTACCATCGACAACCTCTATATCTGGGGGCTGTGGTGGGGCGGGCAACACGGCGCGAAGGCGTTCTCGCTGGTGTTTGTCGTTCTCGGGCTGCTGTCGCTCTTCGGCATCGCGCGCCAGCGGTATGGCCCGCTTGCCGGATGGTGGGCGGCGCTCGTGTTCGCGACGATCCCCGCAGTCGTCTGGCTCGCCGGGACGGCCTACATCGACGTCTCGAACGGCCTTTTCGCCGGACTCGGCATCCTTTTTGCCGCCAGGCTGGTGGAGCAGCCGAAAGAGAACCGGTTCGCCTGGCTGAGCGCAGTGTGCCTCGGGTTTGCCGCCGGCAGCAAGTACACCGGGCTTCAGACGGTCGTCGCCGTGGGTCTGGTCGTCCTGCTGTACGCGCTGTTCGCAAAGACGGACAGACCGAAGATCGTCCAGCCTTTCCTCATCGGGCTGGTCGCGCTCGCCATCGCCCTGCCCTGGTACGTCAAGAACGTCGTCAACACGGGCAACCCCGTCTACCCCTTCTTCTACGGCGTGCTCGGGGGAAGGAACTGGGATGAGTTCAGCGCCCGGATCTATACCGAGGAGCAGAAGACGTTCGGCGTGGGGATCCAGCAGGGGTCGGATCCCCTTCAGATCGGCCACGCGGTCCTGGGGCTCGCCTACCAGCCGGGGCGATACATCAACCCGAACCCGACGCAGGGGACCGGCTTTCCGTTCGGCGCGCTCGGGATCGTAATCCTCGCCGCCGGCTTCTACTGGTGCTTCAGCGGACGGATTCGGCGATTCGAGGGCGCAAGCCTTGCGGTGGTCGGATTCAGCCTGCTGATGTGGTTCGTGCTGAGCCAGCAGTCGCGCTACATCGTCGCCCTCGCCGTCCCCCTGTCCGTCCTGGCGGGCGGGGCGATCGTGAAGCTCAAGCTCGGGCAGGCGCTCGGCGGCGCAGCGGTCCTCCAGGCCGCCTTTTCGCTGTGGCTGGTGAACACCCTGGTGACGAGCGCCCAGATGCGGCCGGCGTTCGGCGCGGAAAGCCGCGAGGAGTACCTCGCGCAGCGCGTCGGGTTCTTCGAGCCGTCCAAGGTCGTCAACATCGCCGCCCAGAACGGGAAGGTCGCCCTGTACGACGAGGTCTTCGGTTTCTTCCTCGACGTCCCTTACTTCTGGGCGAATCCCGGACACACGACCGAGTTGGGATACGACCGGATGGAAAACGGGAACGACCTCGTCGCCGCGCTCGAGAGGCTCGGGATCACCCACGTCTATCTGAACCTGGGCATCTATAGCCGCGAGGACCCGGTCGTTCAGCGCTGGCTGTCGGCGATGGGCCTCACGGGTCCGGCCGTCCCCTATGAAGGCAGGGAAAGGGAAGAGATGTCGGCCGACCTTCGGAACAAGTGGAAGGTCCTGCTCGCCGACGCGATCGCCGGCGGCAAACTCCACCGCGTCGAGACTTTCCGGAAGAGCTTCCTCTTTGCCCTCGAGTAGCGGAGGGTCCCGGCGTCAAGGGGTACCCTACTCGACGAAAATGAACTACCGTCGGCTTGGTAAACAGGGGGTTCAGGTGAGCGAGATCGCGGTCGGCGGATGGCTCACGCACGGACGTTCGATCGACGACGGCACCACCGAACGGATCGTCAAGCATGCGTTCGACCTCGGCGTCAACTTCTTCGACACGGCGGACGTTTACAACCGGGGCGAGGCCGAGCGGTCCCTCGGCAAGGCGATCCAGAGCCTGGAGCGGCGCGATCTCTTCCTCGCCACCAAGTGCTACTTTCCGATGTCCGACCGGCCCAACGACCGGGGACTGAGCCGAAAGCACATCTTCGAGTCGGTGCACGACTCGCTGAAAAGGCTGGACACGGACTATCTCGACCTCATGCAGTTCCACCGCTTCGACGCGGAAACCCCGGTGGAGGAGAGCGTGCGTGCCGTCGAGGACCTGATCCGTCAGGGAAAGATCCTGTACTGGGGCGTGAGCGAGTGGTCTGCGGACCAGATCCAGGAGGCCGTCGATATCGCTCGAAATCACGGCGCCTTCGAACCGGCGAGCAACCAGCCCCGCTACAGCCTGCTCGGCCGCGACATCGAGGAGGCGGTCCTCCCGACCTGCGAGCGCAACGGGATCGGGCTCGTGGTGTTTTCGCCGCTGGCGCAGGGCGTGCTGACGGGCAAGTACCTGCCCGGCCAGCCGCCGCCGGAAGGCTCGCGCGGCTCGGACGAGCAGTCGAACCAGTTTATGAAGGGGATGCTCGAGGACCAGGCGCTGTTGGCCCGTGTGCAGTCCCTCAAGCAACTCGCCAACCAGCAGGGGCTGACGCTCAGCCAGTTCGCGCTGGCGTGGTGCCTGCGCAAGCCGATCGTCAGCTCCGTGATCACCGGTGCGACGAGCCCCGAGCAGGTCGAGGCGAACGCGGCCGCTTCGGCCGTCCAGTTGGAAGACGCGATCTGGAAGAAGGCGGAGGCGATCCTGGAGGGCAAGGAATGAACCAACAGCCGCCTCCCCCGTCGCGACCTCCCCGTTATTTCATTTCGAACGCCGAGACCGAGTTTGAGAAGCCGAGAGGCGTCAGCCGCATCGAGACGCGCGACGGCTACTCGCAGGTGCATGTCACGCACCTTCCCGCCGGAGCCACCATGGCGGAACGGATGAGGGTGCTCGGGAACGTCGGGAAGGCGGACGTCAGCATCGACTTCCTGAAACTCACGCCGGACGGCCTCTCGTTCCTCGTCCCGCAGGACTGTACGGAGCAGATCGAACGGGTGTTGCAGGACTGCGGCGTCGATTTCGAGGTGCGCAGGGACCGATCGATCGTGCTCGTCCACGCGGTGAACATTCGCGACGAGGAGGGCTTGATTGCGGACGTCGTGCAAACGGCGATCGGAAGCGGGGCGCGGGTCGACCACGTTGGCGACATGCACGACCGCCTGCTCATGATCGTCCCCACCGACCAGGCGTCGCAGCTTGTCCGGCACGTCCGACAGCGCTGGACCGACAGCGAGTAGCCCATGAAGATCAAGGTCATGAAGTTTGGTGGCACGAGCGTTGCCACCTCGGAATCCAGGATCGCCTCCGCACTTCGCGTGGTTTCGGCGAAGGAGCAGGGATTCAACCCGGTGGTCGTCGTCAGCGCGATCGGCCGCAAGGGGGCGCCTTACGCCACCGACACCCTGATCAATATGCTCCGGGAGATCGATCCGAACGTGGATCCGGATCCCAGAGAACTGGACCTGCTGGTCGCGTGCGGCGAGATCCTCTCCTCCGTGATCTTCGCCCACACGCTCAAGACGCTGGGGCATCCCGCCCAGGCGTTCCGCGGCGGCCAGGCCGGGATCCGAACCGACGGGGTCTACGGCAACGCCCGGATTGTGGGGATCCATCCGGTGTCCCTCGTGCGCAGCGTGGAGCAAGGCTTCATCCCCGTCGTCTGCGGCTTCCAGGGGGTCTACGTGCCCGGGGACGGCTCTCCGGGAGGAGAACTGACGACGTTGGGCCGGGGCGGGAGCGACACGACCGGCGCGGCGATCGGCGCGGCGATGAAGGCGGACGCGGTCGAGATCTTCACCGACGTCGACGGCGTCAAGACCGCCGACCCCGATGCGGTCCGGAGCGCGCCGACGCTGCGGCAGGTGACCTACGACGAACTCGCCGAGATCGCCCACCTCGGCGCGAAGGTCGTCCATCCTCGCGCGGCGGAGATCGCGATGAAGTTCGGGATCCCCCTTTGGGTCAAGAACACCTTCAGCGATGATCCAGGGACCGAGATCGTGCCGAGGGAGAAGTTTCCCGGCCGCCGGGTGACCGGGGTGTCGCATACCGGAAAGCTCGTCTACATGCAGTTCGACCTGAGCGGGGCGAACGACGCCGACCGGACGATGCTCGAGTCACGCATCTACGAGACGATGGCCCGGTATGGCGTCAACCTCTTCATGCTGAACCTTTCGCCGGCCAGCACCGGGTTCGCCGTGTCGCGCTCGCAATACCCGATCGTCACCGACGTCCTCGACGGCCTCGTGATCCCCGTCCCCGGCGCCGCCTACCTCTTCCAGATCGGCCAGACCGCCTCGAGGGAGGTCGAGACGCAGGCTGCGCTGCTCGCCGGCTTCGGCGAGGTCCGGCGCGTGGCCGCCACCCTCACCGAGGGGTGTTCCATGGTCTCGCTCGTCGGCCACGAATACATGCAGCAGGCCGGGCTGTTCTACCGCGTTCTGAGGACCCTCGCCGACGAGCAGATCGCGGTGCTCCAGACCTCCGACAGCGACTTCTCGCTGAGCGTGCTCGTGCCGGAGTCGGAAACGCTGCGGGCCGTGCGCCTGCTCCACGAGACGTTCGGGCTTGCGGAGGTCGAGTAGCATCAGCGTGTTCGCCCTCCCGCACAACCGGCCGGCCGTGATGGGGATCCTGAACGTGACTCCCGACTCGTTCAGCGACGGGGGCAAGCACTACGGGCTGCACGTCGCGATCGACGCCGCCCGGCGGATGATCGACGAGGGAGCGGACCTTATCGACGTGGGAGGGGAGTCGACGCGCCCCGGCGCCGAGCCCGTGGAAGCCGAGGAGGAGGTTCGGCGCGTCCTGCCGGTCGTCGAAGCGCTGGCAGCCTCGCACATCGCCGTGTCGGTGGACACGACGAAGCCCGAGGTAGCCCGCCTGGCGCTCGGAGCCGGAGCCCAGATCATCAACGACGTCTCCGGGTTGAGGGATCCCCGGATGCGGTCGATCTGCCTCAACCACCGCTGCGTGGTCTGCCTTATGCACATGCTCGGCGAGCCCAGAACGATGCAGGCGAGCCCCCGGTATCCTCGCGGCGTCGTCGCGGAAGTGCGCGAATCGCTGTTCGAAGCGGCGGAAAGGGTGAGGATGGACGGGATCGACCGCGACCACATCTGGGTCGATCCGGGCATCGGGTTCGGCAAGACCACCGACCACAACCTCTCGCTCCTGCGGTCGCTCGGCGAGATCGTTTCCCTCGGCTATCCGGTCCTGGTCGGCGTCAGCCGCAAAGCGTTCATCGGACGGCTTCTGCGGACCCACGAGGACCCCCTGCCCCCGGACCAGAGGCTTGAAGGGACCCTGGCCGTGCAGGTTCTGGCTCAGTCCTGGGGCGCCAAGATCATCCGGGCGCACGACGTCCAGGCCGCCCGGCGGGCGGTCGACGTCACCGCCGCGATTCTGGGGATGTAGCCCGAACGGTCAGAGAGCGTTGCGGTACCGGTCGCGGACCGTCGACGGCGGTACCCCGAGGTGCTTTCGCACGGTCTTGTTGAACTGCTGGAGGTCGGGGAGGCCGACCACGTAGGCGATCTCCTTGATGGGGATGTCCGTTCGCTCCAGGAGGTGGCGCGCGCGGGCGACCCTCCGCTCCTGGATCGACTGCGTCACCGTCTTACCGAGCGACTGTCGAAACAGGCGCGTAAGGTGGTTGTGCGAGATGCAGACGTACCTCGCCAATTCTGCGACCGAGATCGCCTCGTCCAAGCGCTCTTCGATCCGCGCGAGCGTTACTCTCACCGGTTCCGGCAGGACCTGTTGGTCCGACTGGGCCATCAGGTCGGCGATCTCCAACGCTACGTCCCACACGCGGACGTTGGTGCGCACCAAATCCGTCGAATACCAGGCTGCCGCTTCCATCAGGCGGGCCCAGAGGATCGGCATCGCCGAACCGAGGGGGGCGACGCGGGGAAGATCGACGCCGGAGTGCTCCGGCCACTCGATGTGGCAATAGAGGTGGCTCGACGGCCCCTGGAACCGGTACTCGACCATCTCGCCCGGCGGCGTCCACCCGGCATGGCCGAACTGGATGCGCTCGACTTGGCCGTCGACGACGATCTCGCCCGCGTATCGGTAGAGGTGCAGGCTCCATAGCCCGGGAATCCTCCAACGCTGGACGGGCAGGTGGCCGTGGGTCGCGACCGCGATCGCGACGACCTTCGGGGGCTGGTGGAGGGGAACGCCGACCCGCACGTGGAATTATTACCAGCATTTGCGGGTCTTTGGCACCTCTGCGGACAGTCTAGTAGATGAAAATAGACGCTCTTGCGATCCCGCATCCACCGGAGGAGAATGAAATGAGCCTGGTTGCCCCGCACCCTTGGGAAGCGATGGAGAAAGTGCGAGTCTCGGTCGAACAGTATCGTCGGTTTCGGACCGACGGGTTCCTGGTCGTTAAAGGCCTGGTCCGCCCGGAGCACGTCGCGGAGCTTCGAAGCCACTGCGACGACCTGCTGTACGGCCGCGTCGATATGCCGAACGTCCCGCCCTACGAACCGGGCGAGCCCCTCGAAGCCCGGGCGAAGAAGCTCCTGAGGATCCATATGGGACATCGGGACCATGAGCTTTGGGAGCGGTACCTGCTCTACCCGCGCGTGTTGGACGTGCTCGAGGTGCTCCAGGGCCCGGATATCCTCGCGATGCAGACGATGCTCTTCATCAAGGGGCCGGGATCGAACGGACAGGGCTTCCATCAGGACACCTACTACATCCCGACCTTTCCGGACACGCTCATCGGCGCCTGGATCGCGATCGACCGAGCCGACATCGAGAACGGATGCCTCTGGATGGCCAAGGGGAGCCAGCACGAGCCGATCTACCCTCCGAGCCAGGGGTATGGCTTTGGCGACGTCGGCCTTGCCGACATCCCCTCGGTGTCCGGCGTCGGCGGGCACAGCAACGACGACGACGATCCCCAGAACACTCTCAAGCCCTTCGCGGAGCGGTACGAGCAGGTGCCGGCGATCGCCGAACCGGGCGACGTGGTCTTCTTCGGGGGGCACATCATGCACCGGTCCCTGCGAAACCGCTCAAAGGATCGCTATCGAAGGTGCCTCGTCAACCACTACTGCAACGCGCGAAGCTATACGACGTGGGACGGAGGGTCGCAGAACCACATCCTTGCGCGGGGCAACACCCACATGGCCTTTGCCCGGCCGAAGTTCGGGACCCCTTGCGCCGCGCTGAATCCCAAGGAGTCGATCAGCGACCGGGGAGCCGCCCCGACGATGATGATGGCGACCGAAGACGGGATGATGGGGGCGCAGGCTCCGGCCCCCGAGGACCACGATCACTAGAGTTC
>DASWVS010000406.1:0-7797 GCA_036401135.1 Fimbriimonas sp. | reverse complement strand
GCCGGCGCCGCCGCTCAGGTCATGGCGAAGGAGGGTTCCTACGTGACCCTTCGGCTCCCCAGCGGTGAGATGCGCATGGTGCACAACACCTGCCGCGCGACCGTCGGCGAGGTCGGCAACGCCGAGCACGAGAACGAGTCGATCGGTAAGGCCGGTAAGAACCGCGGCCTCGGGCGCAAGCCCCACGTCCGCGGCGTCGTGAAGTCGCCGAGGGACCACCCCCACGGTGGTGGCGAGGCGAAGTCGCCGGTCGGCCGCAAGAAGGGTCCCGTCGACCGCTGGGGCAACAAGGCCCAGGGTCAGAAGACCCGCCACAACAAGCGGTCCGACAACTTCATCGTCCGCCGCCGAAACGGCTAATGGAGCGCGGGCTTTAGCCCGCACAAGTGCCCCGGGCTTCAGCCCGGGGCTTTTTACTTGACAGAATCGTCCGTCATGCGATCTCGACGCGAAGTGCAGCGTCGGCTCGGGCAACGAGGTCGAGCAAGACGGATAGCGTCTTACAATCCTGACGATTGTGGTAGACGACCCTACGCCACTGGGCTCGTAGGGCTGCGGGATAGTTCTTGAACCACTTGGTCTGGCTCGAGGTTTCGGCGACCTCGCGCATCACCGCTGTCATATTCGGTTTCTTCGAACGCCTTCGGATGCCGAAAAGATCTTCAACCTCGGACAGGCAAGGTGGAATCAGAAGTCCATGAGCGAAGCCAAAGGACTGCATGACCTTCTTGACGTCGCAGTAGCTTCCACGTACGTCGAGGCCAAACTGGTCTCGGAGCTTGTTGAGCTCGTGCTGCGAATAGGCGGCGATGATGCCTCCATTTTCGATATGGATCCGCAATCGGTCGATGAAAAGGGGACCAGGGTAGTAAGCGCCGTACTGAGACCGTGCGGCCCTCTTCAGTCGCGGATCGAGCGCCAGAACCTCGTATCCGTCTTGATTAAGCCCGGCGATCATGGGAGCGCCCTCCAAGGGCCCTTCGAAGTCGAGAATCAAAGCCCGTCGAGCGGCTTCTTCGGCTGAAATACGCATTTTGCGTCACCTCCACCCTTATTCGCGGACGCACAGGAGGCGGAGCCCGCCGCCGCGTACGCGCAAGCGCTGACACTCAAGGGGTTCGGAGGCTTGCGAGGTGGCTTTACAGGCAGCCGTAGGGTATCATCATCGATTGTGCCCCGCTCCCCGAGTGCTGGGCGCCGGTTAACTTGCGCCAGGGCCATGGCGTTAACAACGGAGGAATATGGCAAGAAGTTTAAAGAAAGGTTACTTTGTCGACGAGCACCTGATGAAGAAGGTCGCCGACATGAACGACAAGAACGAGAAGCGGCTGGTCAAGACCTGGAGCCGCCGTTCGACGATCATTCCGGACATGATCGGCCACACGTTCGCGGTCCACGACGGGCGCAAGCACGTCCCCGTGTTCGTCACCGAGAACATGATCGGCCACAAGCTGGGCGAGTTCGCCCCCACGCGCACCTACCGCGGCCACGCCGGAGGCGTTCCGGAGAGGGGGACCAAGATTCGGTAGGCGGCAAGCCTCTCCGAACCCCCCAGGTAAACTGGACGGCTCTGCGCGAGCTGTTCAAGGAACTAAGGAACGATGGAAGTCAAAGCAATCGCTAGAAACCAAAGGGTGCAGCCGCGCAAGGTTCGCATTATCGCGGACGAGATCCGCGGCAAGTCTGTGATCACCGCCTCGGGCCTGCTCCGGTACCACCCGAGCAAAGGCGCCCGCCTGCTGAGAAAGGTTCTGATCTCGGCCGTCGCGAACGCCCAGGAGAACAACGGCCTCGCGCCGGAGAACCTGAAGATCGCCACGATTATGGTCGACGAGGGCCCGCGCCTCAAGCGCATGACCGCCAAGGCCATGGGCCGCGGCGCGCGCATCATCAAGAAGACCAGCCACATCACCGTGGTCGTTGAAGAGGCCGAAGCCGAGAAGGCGGTCAAGCCGCACGGCACCAAGGCCAAGCCGCGGCCGACGTTCGCCGCGCCGGCGAAGAAGAAGGGCGGGAGCAAGAAGGCCGAAGAGCCGGTCGCCGCCGCCGCGCCGCCGGTCGACGAGGTCACCGACACCGACGCTGAGACCGTAGCCGCCGCCGAGCCCGAAGAGGCCACGCCGGTCACGGCCAGCGACGCGCCGGAAGAGGGCGGAAGCGCCGCCCCGGTTCAAGAAGAAGTCGCCGGAGAGGAGTCCGGACCGTCCGCCGACGAGGAGGACAACAAGTAAACCATGGGTCAGAAAATTCACCCAGTTGGCTTCCGAGTCGGCGTCATCCGCGGCCACGATAGCCACTGGTACTACAACAAGAAAGGATACGGTCCGGCGCTCGTGCTGGATCACAAGATTCGAGCGTTCATCAAGCGACGAACCGGCCTCGGCAACGTCAGCCGCGTCGAGATCGAGCGCGCGGCGAACCGCGTCAAGGTCACGATCTTTACCGCCCGCCCCGGCGCCATCATCGGCCGCGGAGGCAAAGGCATCGACGAGCTGACCGACATCCTGAACCGGAAGGTTCGGGAGCAGGACCCGACGTCCGTCGTGCAGGTGAACGTCAGCGAGGTTCGACAACCCGAGCTGGACGCCCAGCTGGTGGCGGAGAACGTCGCGATCCAGCTCGAGAAGCGCATCAGCCATCGCCGCGCCATGCGCCAGGCGATGACCCGCGTGATGCGCATGAACGGCCGGGGCGTGAAGGTCCAGGTCTCCGGACGGTTGGGCGGCTCCGAAATCGCCCGGCGCGAGGGCGACAAGGTCGGCAAGATCCCGCTCCACACCCTCCGCGCCGACATCGACTACGGCTTCGCCACCGCGAACACCGTCTACGGCTCCGTCGGCATCAAGGTCTGGATCTACAAGGGCGAGGTTCTTCCCGAGCGGAGGATGCGCGCCGAGGAGCCGCTCCCCGCGCCGCGCCGCGGCCGCGACCGTCGTCGCGACGACGAGCCGACCCAGGCTTTTGGTGCCACTCAGGCTCCCGCCGAAGAAGCGCCGGCGGCAGCGCCGGACACTGCGCCGCAAGGAAGTGAAAGCTAATGTTGATGCCCAAGCGTGTTAAAGAAGGCCGCCGCAAGATGCACCGCGGCCGCATGCAAGGCAAGGCGACCCAGGGCAACAAGATCTCGTTCGGCGAGTACGCGATCATCGCCCTCGAGCCGGCGTGGATCACGTCCCGGCAGATCGAAGCCGCCCGTATCGCCATGACCCGACACATCAAGCGCGGAGGAAAGGTCTGGATCCGGATCTTCCCCGACAAGTCCTACACCAAGAAGCCGCTCGAAACCCGTATGGGCAAGGGCAAGGCCGCGGTCGAGGGCTGGGTCGCCGTCGTGAAGCCGGGACGGGTGATGTTCGAGATGGCGGGCCCCCCGCAGGACGTCGCCAAGGAAGCCATGCGCCTCGCCATGCACAAGATGCCGATCCGGTGCAAGTTCATGACCAAGGCCGACTACGAGGCGATGCCCGCGGCCGCGGCCGTCGCCGAAGCGGTGGAGGCGGCCTCCGCCGAGTAGAAAATGAAAGACCTCAAATCAAAGGAACTGACGGAAAAATCGATCCCGGAGCTCGAGGCGATGGTGACGGATCTGCGCGCCGAGCTGTATCGGGCGCGAAGGGACCTGGTATTCCGCAAGGTCACCGACACCACCGGCCTCAAGGTCCGGCGACACAACATCGCCCGGCTGATGACGGCGATCAACGAGAAGAAGCGGGGTGAAGCTTAATGGCTGAAGAACAGACCCAGACGCGCGGTCTGCGCCGCAAGATCCGGGAAGGCATCGTCGTCTCGAGCAAGATGGAGAAGACCGTCGTCGTCAACATCGAGCGGCGTGTCGAGCACCCCATCTACGGGAAGGTCGTCGTGCGCTCGAACAAGTTCAAAGCGCACGACGAGATCGGATGCGACGAGGGCGACCGCGTCGAGATTATGGAGACCCGTCCGCTGAGCAAGCAGAAGCGGTGGCGGGTGACGAGGATTATCGAGAAGGTGAAGTAAGGTTGTGCGGTGGCTTTGCAGTGGCTCTGAGAAGCCGCGGCACAGCGGCTGCAAAGCCTTAATGTTCATGCCTACCCGGCCATTGCCGGTCCGGCCTCTGAAGACAGGAAACAAAAGAAATGGTTCAGCAATTCTCCCGATTGAAGGTGGCCGACAACTCCGGCGCGCGAGAGGTCATGTGCATTCGCGTGCTGAAAGGTTCACAGCCCCGATATGGACGCGTGGGCGACGTGATCGTCGCATCCGTCAAATCCGCGACGCCCAACATGCCCGTCAAGAAGGGCGACGTCATCAAGGCCGTCATCGTGCGCAGCAAGCGCATGGTGCGGCGCGTGGACGGCTCGACCCTTCGGTTCGATGACAACGCCTGCGTTGTGATCAACCCCCAGAACAACGAGCCCCGCGGCACTCGAATCTTCGGACCGGTCGCCCGCGAACTCCGCGACAAGAACTTCATGAAGATCGTGTCGCTCGCACCGGAGGTGCTCTAAACCATGCCTACGAAAGCTGAGAACAAACAGAAGCAGCATCCGGTGAAGCTCAAGGTCCGCCGTGGCGACAAGGTCGTCATCATCTCCGGCAAGGACAAGGGCCAGATCGGCTTCGTCTTCGCCGTCGATCCCGAGAAGCAGAAGGTGATCGTCCTCAAAGAGAACGAGGAGCAGGAAGGGCAGTGGCTGCCGCTCAACGCGGCCGTCAAGCACCGGAAGGCCAAGTTCCAGGGCGAACGGTCGGCGCGCGTCAAAATCCCGGTCCCCATCCACGCCAGCAACGTCATGGTCATCGATCCGAAGACCAACGAGCCGACCCGGCTCGGAAGGCGCAAAGGCGAGAACGGGAAACTGGAGCGCTACGGCAAGAAGAGCGGGGAAGTCATCCCCGACCAGCCGATGGACTGGGGCAAGGAGTAAATGCCAAATGCCAAATGCCAAATGCCGAATGTCAATTGACTATTCGGCATTTGGCATTGGGCAATGGAATGGGCCTGGTCGGCAATCAGGCAAAGGAATAGAGAATGGCAAGAAAACAAAAGGAAGAAGCACCGGCAGGACCGATCACGCTGCCGAAGCCTCGGCTGCGCGACCACTACAAAAAGGAGGTCGTGCCGAAGCTCCAGGAGCAGTTTAAGTACAAGTCCCCGATGCAGCAGCCCAAGCTGGACAAGATCGTCATCAACATGGGCACGGGCAGCAAGGACAAGGTCGGCGACAAGCATCTGGAGAACTCGCTCCGCGACTTGACGCTGATCTCCGGACAGAAGCCGGTCATCACCAAGGCGAAGAAGGCGATCTCCAACTTTAAGATCCGCGAAGGCATGGAGATCGGCTGCAAGGTCACCCTCCGCGGCGACCGGATGTACCACTTCTTCGACAAGCTCGCGACCGTGGTGCTCCCCCGAATCCGCGACTTCCAGGGCCTTTCGCCGAAGTCGTTCGACGGCCGCGGCAACTACGCCCTCGGCCTGAAGGAGCAGCTCGTGTTCCCCGAGATCCCCTACGACAGCTTCGATCGGATCCGGGGCATGGACATCATCATCTGCACGACCGCCAAGACGGACGAGGAAGCCCACAGCTTCCTGAAAGCGATGGGTCTCCCCCTCCGCGACCGGTAGCGCCGTAGCGCCGCCGTAACGACGGATTCATCCGTCGCCCCCCAAATGGCTGGGTTCAACCGAACCCGGCCATTGTGGTGATAACCTCATCCTCGCGGAACGGCCGCGGCCGACTCCCCTGCCACATATCCGGTCGAAAACGCCGCCTGAAGGTTGTAACCCCCGACCGGGCCGGCGATATCCAGCACTTCGCCGCAAAGCCACAATCCCTCGACCAGGCGCGACCGCATCGAGTGCAGATCGACCTCGTCGAGCGACACGCCTCCGGCGACGACCTCTCCCTTCTCCAGGGGAACGTGACGAACGTCACCCAACGACCAAGCCTTGAGCGTCGAGACCAGCCGGTTTCGAGACTTCTTGTCCAGTCTCGCCCCCGTGAGATCCCGGCCGACCTCCGCGCTGGCTAACACCCCGTCCAGGAGCCTTCCAGGGAGGAGTTCCTCGATGAACGAACTCACCAGCCGGCGAGGGTTCGACGCCGCCATGTCCGTCAACCTCCTCGACACCACCTCGAACGGTTCGTCGGGAATGATGTCGACCTCCAATGAGACTTCGCCGTGCGGCATCCGCTCCACCACCTCGCGGCTGATCCCCAGCGCGCAAGGTCCGGACACCCCGTGGTGCGTGAACAGAAGGTCCCCTTGCCAGCGGGCGATCTCCTTCCCATGTCGCGCTCGGAGGAGGCAGTTGCGGAGAGCGACTCCCGACCATTCCGGTCTCGGCTCGCGGAGATAGATCGGGGCCAAGGCTGCCCGTACAGGCACGATCGTGTGCCCGAGATCTCGAGCCCACCTCCAACCGTCCCCGGTGGTTCCGCTGTTAGGGTAAGAACTTCCCCCAACCGAAACGATGATCCGCGAGCAGGCGACCTCGCTCCCCACGGTCCGGACCCCCTCCAACCGACCGTCTCGCGCGATCAAACCTTGGACCGGGCACTCGAGCCGAACCTCGACGCCGGCTTCGTCCAAGTGCTTCCTCAGGATACGGACGACGTCCTTCGCGTTGCCAGAGGTGGGGAAGACGCGTCCGTCGGGACGGGTGTAGACCTCCAACCCTTGCGATTCGAGCAAGTCGAGGATGTCAGTGTTCTTGAACCGGTAGCACGCCGGCTTCAGAAACCGCGCCTCATTCGGTCGAAAAGCATGCAGCAGTTCCTGCACCGGTCCATCGTGCGTGATATTGCACTTCCCCCCGCCGGAAATCAGGATCTTCGTTCCCAACCGCGGGGTCTTTTCGAGCAGAGTCACCCGCGCCCCCAAAGAAGCCGCCCGCCAAGCCGCCAGTATCCCCGCCGCCCCTCCCCCGACGACAACGACCGACGTCAGAGTCCCCTCCAATCTGCACGGGAAGACAGCAACGGGGAACGAAAGCCCATACCAGCATTATCGACTCTTCCGACCTTCAAAGGCGGCGCAGGAGGCCGAGGGAGTGGAAACGGTTCGCGCATCACGAAAGACGGTCGCCAAGCCATGGTGCCCCTTGTGTCCTCCGTGTTGAGAAAACGATAAGTCAAGAGGAACGCCATCATGAGCGAGAAGCAGCCCACCGAGCACCGAACACCGAACACCGAACACCGAACACCGAGTACCGAACGCCGAACGCCCGGCGTCAGCGCGTAATTCCCGGCCAGGAGTCCGTCCGGAACGGCGACGCCGGCAGGCCTTCGCTATTCGTCAGGTTGCAGTCCGGATTATCCGCCCAGCCGTATCGCACCGCCACCGGCTTCGGAACTCGGGAGGACGAGACGACGACGCTCGAGCCGGAGATCCGCGCGTTGGCCCACACGAACCTACGGTCGGCGCCGGCGAGCGAGAAGCCCCGCACCATCGAACCGTCCGACGTCTTGAGCCTGCTCCCGACGCTGTCGAAGAACACCTGGACCTCGTTGCCCTGAACCCTCATCGACCGGTACAGCGGCCCGGTCCTGAGCACTGGCCTCCCGTAGTCCTTGGCGAGGGCATGGAGAGCCAGCCGCCGGCCGACTTCTCGCTTGTTCTTTGGATGGATGTCCGTCGCGTCGCCGATGTCGATCGTTACCGCCATGCCCGTCCGCGGCAGCGAAAGCGCCATGAGTTGCGCCTCGCGCAGCTCCGCCCAGTCGCTCTCGCTCGGCTCCGGCTTCCGGGCCCGAAAGTTAGCGAGCTGAACGAAGTAGAAAGGGAAGTCCCCCTGCCCCCACTGCTTCCTCC
>DASWVS010000405.1:0-1898 GCA_036401135.1 Fimbriimonas sp. | reverse complement strand
AGACCTTACGGACGCCATAGGCAGGCTCGTCCTCGATCACCTTGCGGATGGCCGCGAGAACGTCCTCCGCGCTGGCGTATCGCGGCTTTGCGGGCAACCGCACGACCTGGGCGGGCGCCCCCTCCTTCTCTGCGCGCGACGCGTAGTACGCCGCCCTAGAGATCCCAAACGTTTCACAGACCAGCGTGACCGGCGCTTTGCCCGCGGAAGTCTCGCGGCTCATCGCCGAGACCTCGCGGGCCGAGTAGGGCGGGCGCCGTCGATCCCCATCGCTCGCTGGAGGAGCGTCACCTGCATCGTCAGCTTCGCCACGGACTCGGTGAGAAGCTGGTTCTCCTCCTCAAGCTCGGTCTCGCGGGTGCCCTTCGACGAACTCTGCTTGAACGCGGACTCGATGCCCTCGAGGGCGTCGTTCCGCCATGCCTCGATCGTCGACGGGTACACGCCATACTTCATCGCCAACTGGTCGATGGACGCCTTGCCCGCGAGGAGTTGGAGCACGGCCTCTCGCCGATCCGCTGCGCTCCTCCTGCCAGGCCTGCCCCGACGGACGTCAGGGGCCTCGCTCGAACCCGCCGCAGTGCCAGTCTCGAGCGCCGAGGAGGGGGAACGTGCTTCGATCTTCTTCATCTGCTTCCGCTTCATGCCCGTACTTCTACCCGTTCCGCCGGGGGTTTTACGAAGCCAGGAGTGTCAACCTGGACAGCGGGAACACCGTAGCTGCCCTTCGACTACCCTTCTTGCATCCGGAAGTGGAAGCTGGTTCTTTGTGTGTGATTCTTCTCCCTACGTCGCAGCGCTGCTCTCACCTCATTCGAGCGAGGCAACCGCGCTCGTCGAGTCGCGCGATCCTTGGATCCCTCGGCGAATCGCGTCGTTCGGCGAGCTGGTCGTGTGGTCGGAGGTCCAGAGGGCCGAAGCAGGCTCCAGGTTGAGCGGATACAACGTCGCGGATGGGCAAGGAGTCCGGACCGTCCTCGAGCACCTTCCCGGCGACGCATGCGAGGTTGCGATCAATCGAACGCACATCGCCGGTTCTTTGGGGAACGGTGCAGCGTGCAACCTCGTTCAGCAGGACGGGCGTCTCTGGGCCGTGGAGAGGAGTGCCGGACCCAAGGCGACTGCCTCCCTGAGCCCCGTGCTCTACGACAAGCCGGTTACCTTCTTTCATACCGCCACGAACGGGAGATACCTCGCCGCGACGATGGCGACATACCCGGGAGAATGGGCATTCTTGCTGGCGCGCGTCGGGGAATGGACCTTCCGCTTCATCCCCGACGAATGGCCTGCATGGTTCACGATGACGTCACGATATCTGTACGTGATGACGACGTTTCGGAACAAGGACGCCGGGAAGGTCACGGAGATCCGTCGATACGATCTCGACCATTTCGATCGCATCGGCGAGCCGTATGTCGGCGTGATGCGACCGCGGGAGGCGCTCGACGGGTACTCAGGACCCGACAGATGACGACCGCTCGGGGGGTGGAATGTCTGCGAGCGCCGGCACCTCGGCGAGAGCGCTCTATCTTTCGCGCCGGCCTCCGCGCCCTGTGCGGGCGGCGGCGACCCTTTCTCGGAGCTGGCGCAGCCGCTCGCTGAGCTGGCGCTCCCAGCCCTGATCGGAGGGCTCGTAGTACACGCGGCCCTCGAGGGGGCGGGGCAGGTAGTCCTGCGCCACGTGGTGACCCGGCTCGTCGTGCGGGTAGCGGTAGCCCGCGCCGTAGCCGAGTTCCTTCATCAGGCCGGTGGGGGCGTTGCGAAGCGCCAGCGGGATCTCCAGTGGGCCGCGGGAGAGGACGTCCGCCTTCGCCGCCTGGTACGCGGTGAGGGCGGCGTTGGATTTGGGGGCCGCCGCCAGGTAGCAGATGGCCATCGAGATGGGCAGGTAGCCTTCC
>DASWVS010000404.1:0-4883 GCA_036401135.1 Fimbriimonas sp. | reverse complement strand
CGCATCTCCCCGTACTGCCGGATCCCGAGGACGGAGAGCAGAACGCAGGCGAGGAAGATCGAGGCCAGGATCCATTTGGGCCCTTGCCTCCTGCCCCCGGACGTAACGGTCGCGAAGAAGGCTCCGCCATAGATGAGCCACTCGGCGACCGCCGGCACGGTCGCACCCTTGAACTGGGACAGAGGGGCCGTGCCGAGTACAAACCCCAACAAGAGGATGACCGGCAGGGCGATCTTGCCCGTCGGCGTCTGGATGATTTTCCGTTCCAGCACCGCCCAGACCAGCGCGACGACGATCGGAAGCGAAACGAGGGCATGGGACAATAACGGCGTCGCCGCATCGCCCTGGATCGCGACCCACCAGGGCGAGGCTTCGGGCGACAGCGCAAGCGCTTCCGTCGAGACATAGCCTCCGGCGAGGACCGCCCAGAACGCCGAGAACGCGAGGAGAAGCGTCGGCGGATAGATCTTCGGAGACGCGTCCTTTTTCATCCGAAACGCCTGCGGACAACGTCGATCTTGTTCTTCACGATGAAAATACTGGCACGCAAGCCGATGGCCAACGCTGCCGCCGACAGAGCAACCGGACGCAGCAGGGGAGTCACCTCGGGAAGCATGTTCTTCCGGTAGAACCTTAGCATGGAGCGGTGGTGTCTTCCGATCATCCGGTTGGGTGCTTTGTCCGTACTTCGACCAATCGCGTGCGTCACGATCGAGGAAGGTAGATACACGACTTTGAACCCCGCCTTCCAAGTCCGATAGCACCAGTCGATGTCCTCGCAAAACATGAAGTAGTCCACATCGAAGACGCCGACCCTCTCGATCACCTCCCGTCTCGCCAGAAAGGCGGCGCCCGATACCCAGTCCACCTCCGTCGTCCGGTCGTGATGGAAGTCGACCATGAGATAGTCGCGGGTGAACCGGTTGTTCGGGAATAGCTTTCCGATCGGGGTGTTTCGGAAGAGGGCGGCGACCGGGTTAGGGAAGCGGCGGCAGCTGAGTTGCAGCGAGCCGTCCGGGTTTAGGAGCTTCGGTCCGATGATGCCGACCTCGGGGTGCTCCTCCGCGTACTCCAGGATTCCGGCGAGTGCGCCTTCGTGGACGATGGTGTCGGAGTTGAGCAGGAACGCATGCCGTCCTCGGCGCTGCTCCAGCGCGAAGTTGTGCCCGGCGCAGAAGCCGAGGTTATGGTCCATTCGGAACAGGCGCACCCACGGGAAGTCTCTCTCCACCATGTCGGGCGACCCGTCCTCGGAGTTGTTGTCGACTACGATGACTTCGAAGTCGGCTTCGACCCGGCGATCCGACAGGCTCTGAAGGCAGAGTTTCAGGTCTGTCAGCGTATTCCAGCTCAGGATCGTAACGCTAAGATCGTGGTCGAAATCCGGCATCGTAACCTTTGGCGCGCACGAAGGCCGACACGAAGATGACGGCGGATACAATCGGTAACCCAAGTCGGGCCCATCCGGTTCCGTGGTGCTTCCACAGGTAACGGACGAGGCTGCGGTGCGACTCCCAGATCATGCTTTTCCTTACCTGCTTCGTGCTCTCGCCGCCATGGTGAAGCACCTTGGCATACGGAATGTACCACCCCTCCCAGCCTCGGCAGTGGAGGCGATACAAAAGATCGACTTCGTTGAAGAAGATCGGGAAGCCCTCGTCAAACGGTGCCTCGAGGTCTCCGATCTCCTGCAGCGCCTTGCGCCGCAGCATCAGGAAGGTTCCCATCGGCTGGGGAGCGCGTTGGACGCCGTCGTAGTCGAACGCCGTGAGGCGGTAGCTGTCCCACGCGGACCCAGGGAACCGTCCGCCGATCTTGAGGATGTCGCCGACGATGCCCCGGAAGGAAGGAAACCCTCTTACGGACTTTTGGGTACGGCCGTTGGGTTCGACCTGCCTGACCCCGAGCCATCCGCACCTGGGATGATCCTTCATGAACTGGATCGCCCGGTCCAGAGAGTCGTCGAGAAGCTCTGTGTCGGGGTTCAAGGTTAGAAACCAGTCGCCCGTGGCTTGCCGAAATGCGAGGTTGTTGCCGTGGGCGTAGCCGGTGTTCAAATCGCTCGAGACGAGCACCACGTCGGGGAACTCGGCGGCGACCATCTCCGCCGAGCCGTCGGTGGAAGCGTTGTCGACGACGATCGTCTGCATCGGTTCCTTGGAAGGATGCGCGCGAATCGAGCCGAGACAGGCGCGCAACAGGTCTCTCGTATTCCAATTGACGATCAGGATGCTGAGCATGGCGGGGTGCTTCAGCACCTCTCGAGGTTTACCCTTGATCGCGGATCGGAGTGCGGCGTTCGGGCTTGAATCGAGCGCCGACGTACCCTGCTATTGCGCAAAAACCCGTCACTTTTACCAGGTCTCCGAAAAGCCGGGAGGCTTCTATTTGAACCTGAACGTCTGTAATCGACGTGGCGTAGCCTCCACTATCGAAGGTTGACACGTCGCGAAGGACGCTGGTAGCATCCCCAGCGTTTGCCAAGGGATCCATTCGAGGGATGGCTCTGGCCCCTTTAGCAAGGGCGACAGGAGGAATACTTGCCGATCAAGAATCTAACCTTGGGATTCTGGCTGCTGCTTGCATGCCAGGCTCTCGCACAAAATCAAATACACGTCGTCAAGAAGGGCGACACCATCGCGGGCCTCGCGAATCGATACCACACCACCAAAGAGGCCATCCTTAAAACGAACCGCCTTCAGGGCTCCCACCGTCTCCGCCTTGGCCAGCGGATCACGATTCCGGCTGTTGCTTCCCATAAAGACAAGAGCGCCACGGTCCAGGTTCCCCGCGGATCCATTATTTCGACTCCGATCCATGAGGCGTTCTCGCTCAACCCCGAGTCAGGCAACGACGCAGCTTCTAACGGACCCAAGTTCCGCGTTCCCGGCGTGAGCGCCGAGAAGACGGATACTTCCGATGTGCTGACTCTCTTCCTGGAAGGAAGCCCGACCGCGGCGAGCGAGCAACCCGACGGCAAGGACGCCGATGGGAAGTTCTACGCCTCCGCTCCCAAGCAGAAGAAAACGTCAAGCACCGCTCAGGAAAACGTTATCAAGACAGCCAAGGGCTTTCGAGGCGTGCGGTACCGCTGGGGCGGCACTTCTCGGTCGGGCGTCGACTGTAGCGGGTTCACCACTCAGGTGTTCCGGGCCCACGGGCTCAGGTTGCCCCGCACCAGCGTCGAACAGGCTCGGGTCGGCAAGCCGGTCAAAGGCGGCCTTCAAGCGGGCGATCTGGTCTTCTTCCGAACGACCCGCGGCTCGCGAATCAGCCATGTCGGCATCTACATCGGCAACGGCAAGTTCATCCATGCCAGCAGCGGCGGGGGCAAGGTCCAGGTCAACTCGCTCCGCGAAGGCTACTACCGAAGCCGTTTCGTCACCGCCCGACGCGTCGTCAACAGCTCGGTCGGTACCGAAGCGGCACGACAGGCTGCGGACATCATGAGAGATCCTGACCCGGTCGCCTTCGCTGCGAGTAGCCAGGAAACGTCGCCCAACCCGGTTCAGGTTCGGGACGAAGTCGGTCGATAGCGCCGCTCGGTGGGGCTAAGCTTCCTCGTCGGAATAGGCGCCGATCTGGCCGGCCCCGAAGGACCGAAGGATGCTCTCCACCTCGACCGAATCCGCGGGCGCCTTCTCCAGCGCGACCCCTAGGATCGCGCCTCCAGTCTCGTAGGCCTGGCGCAGGGAAGGGATCGCGTCGGCGGGAACGCCCTGGTCCTTCAAGTAGCCCACGATACCGTCCGCCGCGGCTCCGCTCGCCGAACTGGCGGCGAGTCCCGCAACCGCCGTCGCAAGCGCCCCTCCTCCAATAACGAGCCCGATGCCAGGCAAGGCGATCGCGGCTAGGGCGGCGGCGGCGCCAACGCCCAAACCCAGCCCGGCGCTGGCGGCGACCGTGGACTTGGCGTCATGGATGACGGGCTTTTGGACCCCCGCTTCTTCGAGCGCGTCTCCCGCGACGGCTTCGTCCGCCTTCGGCTTCACCGGCAGTTCCTCGATGCTCCGGTCGGCCTCCCTCCGGCGCTGGTCCTTCTTGGCGTCCCGTTCGATCTCCCGCTCGACGTCGGCATCATATCCCGATCCGAACTCCTTCGTTTCCAACCGGGTGTTGTACATCCGTACCGCATCGGCGGGCGCCGAGCTGAGATCGGAGACCGAGGCGTTGTCCGACGTCGGGTAATCGTTCTGAGCCGGGTTGAGACCCTCCTCCGACGACGCCCCGTCCTGCAGACCGCCGGCATCCCCCTCCTCGCGGTGCTGACGCTGGCTTTCGTTGACGACGAGGCTGAGGTCCTGAGGGCGGAAGCCTCGTTCCAGGAGTTGTACGGCGGCCGACTCCGCTTGGGTGGCATCATCGAAGGCAGCGTAGAGTGTAGGTGTCATCAAAGGCTCCCTGGCTGGCTGACGAGGGGTACGCGCGACAGGTTCCGACGTGCCTCACCCCCGGTTCGCAGGACCGGTCTTCCACGACGATACCGCCAGCCAGGCCCAACCCATCAAGAAGAAGAGGCCGCCGACGGGAGTGATCCTGGCGAACGTGGCCGTTCCCGTGAGAACGTACAGATACAGGCTCCCTGAGAACACGACGATTCCGGCCAGGAACAGCCACGCCACCGTCCACGAGCCGCGCACTCGATCGGCCAGGAGGCTAACCCCCATCAGCGCCAGCGTATGAAACATATGGTAGTGGACGGCCGTGCCCCAAGTCGCAAGAACGGACGCGTCGACCCGCGCTCTCAGCCCGTGTGTGCCGAACGCGCCCAACGCCACGGCGGCCAGACCCAGTAACCCGACGATCGGGAGCAGCCGATCTTTCACATCGAAAGACTACCGAACAGGAGCCGAAACTTTGTTGTCCTTCTATGCATGAGCACG
>DASWVS010000403.1:0-6136 GCA_036401135.1 Fimbriimonas sp. | reverse complement strand
CGCTCTCGATGACCGGCCTCAGGACCCAGTTCAGGAGGCCCTCGTCGGTCTTGTCGTAGAACTGCCGCCAGACCAGCGCCACCACGATCGGCGAGGTCATGGCGGGGAGGTAGAAGACGGTCCGGAAGAACGTCTGGAAGCGGGGGATCTCGTTGAGCGCGAGGGCGAGGAAGATCGGCAGGAAGAAGCCGATCGCGAGGCTGAGGCCCACGTAGAGGAACGAGTTCGCGAGCGAGCGGTAGAAGACGGGCTGGGTGAAGACGTCGATGAAGTTGTCGAAGCCGACCCAGCGCGAGCCCTTCATCAGGGTGTAGTGCTGAAAGGCGATCGTCAGGCCCCGCAGGAGCGGGTAGTACGCCCAGACGAGGATCGTGAGCGCGGCGGGAGCGAGGCAGACCGCCATGAACAGGCCGATTTTCTTTCGGGAAACGCCGGCGGGGAGGCGCTCTTCGGTGGTGGGTTGGCGGTTGGCGGTTCGCCGCTTGCGGAAAGCGAACATCAATGCCCCGACGGCGAACGCCATTAGAACCAGGCTTGCGGCAATGACTCCTGCAATGCGCCGCATTCGGGCAAGTTGGGCGGGCGGGGTGTAGCCGAGCAGCTTCTGGTTCATCTCCGCCTCCGCCTCGCGCAGGATCTCGATCGCGGGGCGGTTCGGGTTCAGCCGGGCTTTGTCGAGGGTGTCGTCGAGCACGACGTAGACTTGCTGGAGGTTCTTGCCGTAAGGCTCGGGGTGGCCGGTTTGGAACAGCTGCCGGTTGGCCTCGACATAGGAGGGGTCGACCTGGGCGAGAAGGTCCTCGTAGCCGAACTTCTCGAGGAAAACGGGGTTGATCAGGTGGCCGATGCCGAGCTCGACCGCCTTTTGGGTGTTGACTCGCGCCGCCTCGTCGCCGGCGAAGAACCGGATGAACCGCCAGCACGCCTCCAGCTTCTCGGGGTCCGTCACCCGCGAGGAGATCGCCCACATCCCGGCGTTAACCTCGTTGCGGAAGCCCGCAGGCCCCGCGGGGAGGGCGGCGACGCCGATGACGGAGGGGGAGAGGTCGCTCTGGTTGAGCACGACGTCGTTCGTGTAGTTGAACCACATCGCGGTTTTGCCGGTGTTGACGTCGTCGGTCAGGTTGGTGGAGATCTGCGCCACGGGGGGCACGTTCCCTTGGGGCAGCATCAACCGCCGGAACATGTCGACCGCCTTGGCGGTGCCCTCGCTGGCGAAGACGCTCTTCCATTCGCCGGCCTCGTCCTTCTTGGCGACCTCGCCGCCCGCCTGGTACACGAAGTTCTGCCACTGGTAGCCGGGCGGGTTGCTGAGGGAGAAGCCGAACCGGCCCTTTTTCGTGAGCCTCCGGGCGTATTCGTAAAGCTCGTCCCAGTTCTTGGGCGGACGGTTCGGGTCGAGGCCGACCTCTCGGAAGAAGTCCTTGCGGTAGTAGAGGGCGACCGCGACCTGGAAGAAGGGGACGGCGTAGATCTGGCCGTCGAAGCTGCGGAGGACCTCGAGGACGGTCGGGTTCGCGCGCGCGATCGCCTCGGGGTTCTGGGCGATCAGGTCGTCGAGGGGGCGGGCGAAGCCCTGCTCGAGGAAGGTGTAGTACTGGCGGAAGTTGACGTAGAACACGTCCGGCGCGAGGTCGCCGGCCATGCTCATGAGGAACATGTTGTCGGCCTGGGGACCGACGAGGTTGAGCCCGCCGGCATTCACGACCCGGAGGTCGGGGTTCTGGCGGTGGAACTCTTCGAAGACGGCGCGTCGGATGAGGGCGGTGGTGGCAGTCGCCTCTTTCGGCGGGATGCCGTAGCCCGCGCCCGCCATCATGCGGATCTCGGTCTGCTGGGCGGATGCCAGGCAGGAGATCAGCAGGAAGAGCAGGAGCGCCAGGGTTCGTCTCATCGGATCCGCGTCACCCATTAAACACGATCTTCGGCTTCGGATGTTCTCGGCGGCAACGCATCGTCACGATCACCATCTCTTAGAAAGGAGATGCGGGATGATGGACGATCGAGTTACGAGCATCATCCCGATGCGCATGCGCTTAAGGGTGATGATTCCCGACTCTCTTCCGTCGCGCGGCAGCGGGAATGCATCGCCGCTCTGGAAAGCGGCGGTCCGAAAGGACTCGAAAGGGCACCTGCGGCGTGCCGTCGGAGTGATGCGTCGCACCACCTGAAAAAGCCCGCCATTTTCCCTCTGAATCGCGGGTAATACCGAAACGAGATGGAAAAGGGGCAGCTAATCGAGGGCCTGAACAGCGACCTTGCCGGGGAGCTTCAGGCGGTCATCATGTACATCACCTACGCGGCGGAGGTGACCGGCCCGCACCGGCCGGTGCTGCGGCAGTTCTTCCAGAGCGAGATCCCGGACGAGCAGGGGCACGCCCAGTTCCTGGCGGACAAGATCGCGAGCCTGGGCGGGACACCGACCACGACGCCGAAGCCGGTGCCGCACGCCGCCACCGCCAAGGAGATGCTGGAGAACGTCGCGAAGGCGGAAGAGGAGGCGATCCGGAACTACAAGCAGCGATCGGAGCAGGCGGCCGAGTACGGGGACAAAGGGCTTGCGACCCACCTCGAGACGATCGTCGAGGACGAGACGGGTCACTACGAAGAGACGGTCAAGATCCTGCGCGGCTGGAGCTAGGCCTCGGATGCCTCCTCACGCTTCGAAGGAGGGGATCAAACACTCGGCCGCGCTACCCTCGAAGCGTGTGGAAGCTCATTAATCGTCGCGGAGCTGAACAAATGGTTTAGTTCCTCTATCTACAGAGCATGACAATACATTTCAAAACGCACGCTTAAGACAATTAAATGGTCATAGAGTCGTGCGGCCTGGGTGCGACCTACCGCCTCACGGCCGAAGTGCTCCGTTGGATGGACGAGGACCAGCTTGCAATCTTGTTCGAGACGCCGAGCGGCGACGAGGAGAAGGAATGGGTGATTCGCGACCCTCTCGTTCAGGCTGCGGCGCGGGTACGACTGATCCGCGAGTTCCCGGTGCAAGACGACGGGATCGAACGCTCACCAGGTGCGGCCGAAGCCTGGAGCATGGTTCGGCAGCGTGTCGACTGGCGCAAGCCTGCCACCATCATTTTCTCGACTGAAGGGGTGGCTCACGCCGTTTTCCACGGCCCCGACTCAAGACCCTTCCGGCTCGTTCTCTGACCCGACTTGGCGTTGACAGGCGCTCGCAGGCTGAAGCCTGCGGACTCATGCAGGATGAATCCTGCGCTCCCTGGTTGCTAGCCGGTTCCGCCCAGGAGGCCTCCGACGGAGCCTTTGCTGTCGATGTTGAACCAGGGCTTGCGGTTGTACTTGTCGCAGATCTCCTCGAGCAGGCGCTGCGACATCTGGAAATTGTCGTCGGCGCTTCGAGTGTGCGTGCGCAGAACGTGCTGGGCATCGGCCTTGGTTTTCTCACCCTTGCTCTGCATGTTGGGATCGTTGGCGTCCAGACCAGCCAACATGCTTCGAATGGCGTCCATCTGACTGGCCAAACCGTTCAGTCCTGAATCAAACGCGGTCGCAAGTTGCTGGCATTCGGGTGGAGGAGGATACTTCCGGAACGCATCGTCCAGGTCCGTCCACCGAGTGATCATGGGTACCAGCTTGTCCGCAATCTGCCGCGTTGGGAGAGCATCGTTGATATCGGCATCGGCGCCCGAAATGATATCAACCGCCTGAGGAGTCAAAGCCCCGATACCGGCGCCCATAAGGAGACCCGACAACTCGCCATTCTGCTGGACCGTCAGCTCCCGCTTGAGCTCCTCGCAGCGTTTGAGGTGGTTCAGCCAGTCCTCGATCTCCTTGGGCATTTCGACCTTCTGCGCCACCTGGGGCATGACGGGAGGCGCGGCGGTGCCGCGTGCCTCGAGGACGCCCCGGGGGGCTTGGCCCCGCGCTTGCAGGGTCTTGTGGTCGGGAGCCTTCGCGCCGAACTTGAGGACGCCCGAGAGGGCGAGGCCGGTGACGATGGCCCCCACGAGGGCGAGGATCGCCAGGGTGACGAGCAGGATCGTGTTCCGCTTGCGCTGGGCATCGAAGGCTCCCATGGTGGCGGCGGTTCCAACAGGGGCAGCGGCGCGCGGCATCGGCTGGCCGCAACTCGAACAGAAGGCGGCGCCTGGGGCGACCGGCTTACCACACCGGGGACAATTCATTCGTTCGTACCTACCTCGCGTATTCTCCCACCCTTCTGACGTGATTAGCGCAAAAAAAGAGTCGCACCGTTCACGCGAACTGCACGTCGTACAGTAACACCGGCGTCGCATTGAGACAAGCCGACCGCCGGTGGAGACAGGAGGAAGTGAAAGATGAAACGCGATGTAAGTGGGAACCATCCCCTTCGGGCGTACTTCCACGAGGCCTTGCAGGAGTCGCTGGAGAGCGACCTCCGATTGACCGACGTCGAGGACGTCGAGGTCTATCTTGAAGAGCTGCTGCTAAGGTTCATCTCGCAGGAAGAGATGTATGTGCGCGATCCGCTGGGACAGCCGATCGAGAGCGTGGCCGAGATGCTGCTGGAAGGCGACGTCCGCTACGGCGCCGACTCGTTCGATCGCGAACGGGAGATCCACCGACACATCGGCGACCTGCTGATGTTCTGGTCGGGCCTGTTCCCGGGCATGGCGAAGGGTTCGCTCCTCGACCCCGTGCAACAGGGGAGCCAGAGCTACTACGTGGTCAGCACGTTCGAGTTCGGCGCGTACGCGGCGGAGGCGACGCTGTTCCGCAAGCTGAGCGACGGCTTTGCCGACTATCGGTACGGGCTGCAGATCGCCCGTGGCAAGATGGGGCTCGCGTAGGGCGAAGACTCGCCTGCTAGAATGGCATGGGAGTGAATGGGTGCTGGTGTGCCCCTCGGTCTTCAAAACCGATGTGGCCTCGCAAAGGGGCCGGCTGTGTTCGATTCGCAGGCATTCCCGCCAATTTGCCGCCATGTGACCCTGAACAGGGGAAAGCCGCTCCGGCAGCCACGCTTCGAACCATGCACAGCCTCATTCCCTCTCTCGTCGTTGCCGTTTCCACGCCCGCCGGCGACGTCCCGGCCGTTCCCATCAGCGGAACCCCTTTCCCGGGTGCGGAAAGGCTCGACGAGATCGTCCTCAAGCACCTGAACGTGATCGGCTGCGAAGCCGCCGAACTCAGCGTTTCTTCCGGAGGGAGGATCCTACACCGGCGGGCCTACGGCTGGTCGGACCAGGCGAGGACCGTGCCCATGAAGCCGGACGTGCTGATGGGGATCGCGAGCTGCGAGAAGCCGATCGCTAACGCCGCCGCCCGCGCGCTCGCTGCTCGTGGGCGGCTGAAACTCGACCGGACGCTGGCGGAGATCTATGGCATCCAACCCGAGGCAGGCTACCGTGACCCGCGCTTCCCGCGCGTCACGGTCCGTCACCTTCTCGAGCATCAAGGGGGCTGGGGCAAGGACCCGGTCGGACAACTTCCCGCAGCCGATCGGCTTCCGTTCCTTGAGTGGGACCACCATGTGCCGCAGCTTCTGGCCAGCATCGCCAGGAACGTGAAGTTCGAGTCCGATCCCGGAAGCACAGCCGCCTACTGCAACCTAGGCTACAGCATCGTCCGCGACGTGCTGACGAGGACGCTCGGACGGCACTTCATCGAGTTCTATCGGAGCGGGTTGCTTCCCGGGACGTTGGAAACCGGTATCTACTCGACGACGAACGTCCGCGAGGCGACTCCTCGGAACGCCGTTTGGAACGCAGGGCAGGGAGGGCCGGTCTGGGCAACGTCCGATGCGCTCTGCCGCTTCATGGCCCACTATTGGGCGAACGGCGAGAGGCGAGGTTCCGAAGCTTTTACCTGGCAGATGAACGGCAGCCTCGACGGATCCACCGCCCTCATGTACTGGCGGCCCGACGGCATCGACTACGCCGTGATCTTCAACGGGCGCAGCCCGCAGGCGGGCCACGACGCGATCCGCGAGGACCTGAACCGGGCGCTGGACGCGATCGATATGAGGTAGGCGCCCTCGAAAGGCGCCTGCCGAGCCGGGGGGCCTATTGGGCGGACTCGGCGGCGACGTCGAGCGCCTGTGACTTCCGTTTTTCCTCTTCTTCCAACTCGTCCGCTGCGCGGATCGCCGCAACGCGCCGGTCGCCGGGGTCATCGGCGCGGA
>DASWVS010000402.1:0-4463 GCA_036401135.1 Fimbriimonas sp. | reverse complement strand
CGAAGGACACCCCGCTCGAGCATGTCAATCAGGGTGGCTTTGGTGACTCGCACTACTGGGACGTCTGGCACGGCCGCGGCGACTGGCGCTACTACGCCGACTCCACCGCCCGGTTCTCCAGCGAGTTCGGCTTCTGCTCTTCTCCTTCTCTCGACACGTGGGCGAAGTGGATCGACGAGGAAGACTGGGACACCTGGTCGCCGGTGGTGCGGTGGCACGACAAGACCGGCAAGGGGTACGAGAACTTCGTCAACTTCGTCCGCCTGCACTACCCCGAACCGACGACGCTGGAAGATTGGGTCTACTACTCGCAGCTCAACCAGCGCGACGCCCTCCGGTTCGGCATCGAGCACTTCCGCCGCTCCGAGTTCTGCAAAGGGACGCTGATCTGGCAGATCAACGACTGCTGGCCGGTCCAAAGCTGGGCGTTTCTCGACAGCGAGGGGCATCCTAAAGCCCTTGGCTACGAGCTGTACCGGCTCTACGACGACCGACTCCTCTCGATCAAGCGGGACCAGGAGGCGATCGAAGTCTGGGCGGTCAACGACTCCGACGACGACCTTGCCTTCAACGTCACGCTGGCCGCCTACTCGACCGTCGAGGGCACCCAGGTCGGCCAATGGGAAGGATCCGTCGACGTGCCGGCTCACGAGCGAAAGGTGGCGATCGATGCCTCGATCGTCGGGCTGAACGTCAACGAGACCATCCTGTTCGCCGAGTCTGAAACGACCTTCGCCTGGCAGCTTCTCGGCGAGCCCAAGAACATGCGGTTCGGCCAGCCGTGCCGCTTGCTGGTCTCGACCGCCGAGGAGGGGATGCTTCGGATCAAGGCAGAGGGTCCCGTCGTCGACCTCATGCTCACCGAGAACGGCTCCCCATCCAAGTTCCTCGAGAACTTCGTCACCGCCCCTGCAGGCGGACTCCTCGAGATACCCGTCACCGAGATGCCGAACGCGATCGAAGCCCGCTCCCTCGCCGGGGAACACAGGGTCCAGGTGACACGTTCGCCAATCTAGAACCCCCTCCGCTTTCGCGAAGCGGAGGAGGAGGGGGCCGGGGGGTGGAGGTCCGGGCCTACTCGTTCGCCCAGCGGTTGATCAGCCACCACGCCGCCTGGTCGTGGGGCATGAACTTCGGGTGGGTGAGGTATTCGAACGACGGCAGGTAGCCGAGAGAACCGTCGCCGTACTGCCGGACACGCCTCACCACCCGCTCGACGTGCTCCTTAGCCGCCCGGCAGCGCTCCACGTCCGCCAGCGACCCGCCGATGTTCAGGTTCGTCGCCACCGCCACCTTCTCCAGATCGTCGAACACCTGTCTCAGCGGCGCCAGTGCCGTCAGGCATGTCCCGACTTCGCCGCGTGCATAGGCCTGGTGGGCGTTCTCCATGTACCGGCATGCCTCGATTGACTTGCGAAGGAACTGCGATATGCCCTTGGTCGAGGAATCCTGGTCAAAGGCCATCGAGCCTTCGGCGATTTCCAGCGCCCTGTCGCCCTCGGCGCCGCACAGCTCGTCGCGATGGCGGAGCCACAACAGGAAGGGGTTTGAGTACAGCAGCAGCCGGCACTTCAGAGCGGATCGAATCCCACCGAAAGCGAACTGCCCTCCGGCCGCTTGGAGCTCGATCCCCATCAGCCGCGCCCACTCCTCCTGCGCTTCGCCTTCTTCGAGATAGGCTTTGAGGAACTCTGGAGCGTCCTTCGCCTCGCGGTAGCGGGCGATGGCCTCGGCTCCGCCCTGCCCCTTCGGGTCCCACGCCGCCTCGTGATCGTTCGCCGCCGGATCGCCGGCGGTTGCTTCCGACAGGATCCGGCCGCTCGCGCGGATTGCCGGCAGCATCGTCTCGTAGTTCCCGAACAGCCCCATCTCCCACGTGGTTACGCACACCCCGTCAGCCCCCAGGCGCATTGCGGCTTCCGCGTGCTGCCGGACGTTCCGCTCGCTCTGCGGCAGGTGGCACCAGACGGCATTGTAGGTGTGGATCGCCGGACAGAAAACCACCCGGTGCCCGGCTTCGACGAAGCGCCGAGAGGTGAACTCGGGGCTGCGGAAATACTGCCAGTCGAAGATCACCGTTTCCCTGGGCATATGATCCAGCGCCTGCGGGTGGTCGAAGAACATGTCCCCCCAGACTGCCGGAGTCCGCCCCGCCTCCACCACCCGCCGTGCCAAAGGCCCGAAGTGGGTGCCATACAGCATCGCCTTCCCATCCACCCCCTCCTCCAAGTGGTTCGTCTTGGAGGAGGGGGCAGGGGGAGGAGGTCCGAGCACCTCGTATTCGGCGACTTTCTTCCGGGACCCCTCGCCGACCCCCAGCTGCCAGGTTTCGTCCCCGCCGATGTGGATCAGGTCGGAGGCGAAAATTTCGATCGTGTCCCGGAGCAGGGCGTAGGCCAAATCGAGGAACGCCTCGTTCGTCGGGTCGGCCTGCATCCCTCGGAATCGCTCCTCCGCGAACCGATACCCCCCCTCCGAGTAGAGGAACCCCTCCATGTGGCCCAGGAGGTTGATGCACGGGATGATCTGGAGGTCGGGGAACTCCTGCTGCAGCCTCTGAACCATCTCCGGGGTAACGCAGCCCGTCCCGTGAGCCCAGGGCGCGCTCGGGTAGGCGAACCGATGCTCCAGATACAGCCCGATCGCGTTGTAGCCGGATGCGGCGGTCAGGTCCATCAACCGCCGGAGGTGGTCCAGACTCGGAGCCTGCTCCCGCGCCAGGTCGTAGGTCCACATGCGAAGCTGCATGTGCAGAGTATAGAGTGCGGTGCCCCGGCACCGGTTTCCAGGCACCCGCCGGGGTGCCTGGGTTTCACCAAGCGGCGGCCGGTCGCCGCATTCTAGAGAGGCATCAGTTCGACCACGACCTCGTTGTGCAGGTGGCGCCCTTCCGTCGTCAGGCGAACCCGATCCCCGGACCGCTCGACCCAACCGAGGCGATCGGCTTTCGCCAGCCCGTCCTGCTCGACGAGGGACGCCACGACGCCCTCGTTCAGGCGAAGGCCCAGCATCACCTGCTCGATCCGAAGCGTCTTTTCGTCGACCGTCTCCGACTCGAACGCCGTTTCCCCTCCCTCTTCCACTGCGGCGCAATAGAGGTCCGGATGCTTGAGGTTCGTGTATCGCCGCTCGCCGATCCGCCCCACCGCTCCAGGCCCGTATCCCGCGTACTCCTCCGCGTGCCAGTAGCAAAGGTTGTGCCGGCATTCGCGCCCCGGCTGTGCGAAGTTGCTGATCTCGTACTGCCGGAAGCCGGCCGCTTCCATCTCCGCGACGCAGGCGTCGTACATCTCGATCTGGCTCTCCTCGCCGGGAACCGCCAGCTGCCCTCGCAGGTGCTGCTTGTAGAAGGCGGTGTTCGGCTCGATCGTCAGGCAGTAAAGCGACAGGTGCTCCGGCTGCAGCGCCATCGCCCGTTCCAGGTTGCGCCGCCACGCGTGGACCGACTGCCCCGGCAGAGCGAACATCAGGTCCAGGTTCAGGTTCCCGAATCCCGCGTCCCGCGCCACTCCGACCGCACGTTCGATCTCGCCGCTTCGATGAACCCGCCCCAGGGTCAGCAAATCGGAGTCGAGAAAACTCTGGGCGCCGAGCGAGATCCGGTTGAACCCGGCGCCTCGCATGGCGCGGAATTTCGGCATGTCCACCGTGCCGGGGTTCGCTTCGCTCGTGATCTCGCATCCCTCCAACGGCGGATGCGCCTCGAACACGGCTTCCAGGATCCGTACCAGTTGCCCCTCTTCGAGGAAGGTCGGCGTCCCGCCGCCGAAGAAGATCGTTTTCGCCGGCCTACCTCGTGCCGGCGAGCGGAGGATCTCCTCGATCGTTGCCCGGGTCGTGCGCTCCATGATCTCGCCGCTCATCGCGTACGAGTTGAAGTCGCAGTACCCGCACTTGCTCGGGCAGAACGGTGTGTGGACGTAGATGGCAAGAGGTTCCAACGAGCCTCTTTCTACCCCTGAATGGGCAAGAGGGTTCCTCGCCCCATCGTGTCCCTGGGTGCCCTTGGTGACTCAGTGGTGAACACCCTTGGTCAGGACCGGAGCGACAGGATGAACATCAATCCCGCGACCATTCCCATCACAACCGGCACCGCCGGCTGGCTCGCGCTAAGTCACGTGGAACCGGCACAGCGCGTGAGGAAGCTGTAGCCGTACCCCAACCCGCCTCCGACCGCCATGGAGAGAATCGCTTTCCAAACCATATCCCTACCTACGTAGAGCCACGTCCGACGTCCCCAGATTCAGACAAGAATCGATTTAGCTTGCATCCAGGTGAATTCCCATGTCCCCCGTGCCCTCTGTGGTGCAATGCCTTTCGACATTCGGCATCCCACAGCTACCCGTAGTCCTCACATTCAGCCCGAGGCGAACCCTCACCCCAACCCCTCTCCTTCGAGGAGAGGGGCTCTTCCGGAGCCCTTCCCCCCGCGGGGGAAGGGTTGGGATAAGGGGTCGCGGGCG
>DASWVS010000401.1:0-3724 GCA_036401135.1 Fimbriimonas sp. | reverse complement strand
TCTCCTGGTAGGAGAGGGGTTGGGGTGAGGTGACGCCTGGGACCGGATCTCGATCCCGTGGATGCGGGACGGTTCGAGTTCGCACTGCAGGGGCGAGAACCTCGTACCCGCGGCCCCTCATCCCAAGCCTTCCCCCGCGGGGGAAGGGCTTCCGGAGCCCCTCTCCTGGTAGGAGAGGGGTTGGGGTGAGGTGACGCCTGGGACCGGCTTGCAGTCGATCCCGTGGATGCGGGACGGTTCGAGCTCGCACTGCAGGGGCGAGAACCTCGTACCCGCGGCCCCTCATCCCCACCCTTCCCCCGGCGGGGGAAGGGCTTCCGGAGCCGACGGCGACAACGACGGAAAAGCGTGCTATTCGAAGACGATCTCGTAGTACATCGCCTTGTCCCGCGCGCCGTCGATCGCGAACTTGGCCCCTTCCAGCGGCACCGTCCGGCCCGTCGGTTTTCCGTCGTGGTCCAGGATGTTCACCGCCTTGGGAGGCCGCACCAGCGTCACCTCCGCCGACACCGGCTCCATGCGCAGCGGACTCGTGCCGACCTCTTCCAGGATCGAACCGTCAACGCTGTAGCGCATTCCGGTGTTGTGCACCCGCGCAACCGCCGCCAACAGCGCCCGCTTGTCGTTACGGAGGTTCTTCGCCGGGTCCATCGCCGTCAGGACGACCACCGCGAAGGGGCTGTCGACTTTGATCGTTGATCCCGAGAGGGAGAAGGTTCGGCCGGAGGAGAAACCGACGAACCCCTGAGTGCCCGAGGTGTCGATCGTGAAGTACCCGCGCTTGCCGTCGGGCATGGCGACCCACCGAAGCTGATCGTAAGGCGAGGGGACGATGTCTTGCGGGATCCGGGGGAGCAGCGGCGCGGGTTGGGACTCTCGCACGAACTCCACTTCGACCTTGCCGAACGCGAGCGCCTGGGGAGGGACGATCCCCCGGAACTCCTTCCGGTCCCCCTCCTGCTCGGCGGTGTCGGCGAACGGAAGCTCTCCCTTCCGGAGATCCTCCAGGGATACCTTGCGTGCCGGCAGCGGCCTCGCCTCCCGGATATCGCCCCGCAGGACCATGCGCGACAGCACCGGGTACAGCCCGATCTGGCTCGGCAGGTCCACGTTCCAGACGCCCCAGCCGTTGGGGAGGGCGACGGTGTCGCGGAATCGGTCGACGTCGTTCGCGAATTGGAAGGAGCCGTCCCAGCCCTGGAGCCCCATGCCGTACGCGGCGACGATCGCCGGCGTCTCGGCGCCCCACTCGTTCGGCGCGACCGTCGACCATTCCGAGACGACGAACGGCCGGTTCTTCACCTGCTGCATCCCGGTGCCGAGAATCCCGCTGCCGGGGAGGGCCAGTTGGCTCCGGTTGTCGAGCGGCCCCGGCTTCATCGGCGCGTCCTGTCCGCCGAAGTAGTTGTGCCGGTCGATCGCCCCGACCATGAAGTCGGATCGCAGGTTGTAGTAGTGCGAGATCCCGTCGCCCGCCTGCCAGCAGGAGCCGACCAGCGGCCCCTCGTAACCGGCCTCGCGAACCGCCTTGGCAAACCGGGTGTAGAACGCGTTCTGGGTGTCGTAGAGGAACTGCGCCGAGTCGAGCAGCCGCTGCCGGACTCCCTTCGCCTCGCTCTGGTCCTTGAGTCCCCGCTGGCCGTACCACCAGAAGTGCGCGATGGGATAGATGTTCTTGGCCGCCAGGCTCTCGTTCTTCTGGAACTCGGGATAGGCGTTGAGGGCCCGCGGCCCCCAGGCCTCCAGGAACCGCTTCTCCGACCCGTACTTGCGCACCAGCCAGTCGCTGAAGAGTTGGCACAGGAGCTTCTTGTAGGTCGGGCTCTTTTCGACCGCCGCCTGCGTGCTGGGGAAGAAGATGTCGTCCTCGTTCTGAAACTCGATGAAGGCGAGCCCAGGCTCCTCGGCGAAGGTCCGCCCCGTGTAGGAGTTCCGGTGCTTCAGCATGTTCACCGTCAGTTCGATCGAGAGCTTCTGCAGGTCGGGGGCGAAATTCACGAGCCCGTACGTCGATCCCTTGAGGTGCCCTTCGTGAGCGCTCATCACCTCATCGTAGGCAAGGACCCGCTTTCGGTCCCCCGGCCGGAGGTGGTGTCCGTAGATGTGGGACCAGCCGAAGTAGATCCCCTTCTTTTGGAGGGCGTCGAGGTAGTAGTCGAGGCGCTCCAGCCCCTTCGGCTCGAGAGCGGTGGAATGCGTCGCATCGCCGATCCCCGATCCCTCGCCGTGGTAGGTGAACTTGTGCAGACGGACGGCGTTCACGCCGTACTTGGCGAACCGAGCCACCCGCCGGTCCGCCGCCTCGTGCGACGGCGCGCAGTTCGCGTTCGAGTTGTTGACGCCCCAGAACTTGACCGTCCGTCCCGCCAGGGTCACGTACCGGTCCTCCTTGAGCCTTATCGCGTCCTGCGGGGTCAGCGGCTGGAACCAGGCCTCCATCCCGATCGCGCTCGGGCCGTATTCGTTGGCAGGCGCAAAGTCGAACCAGTTCTCGGTTGCGCCTTGCGAAAGGCCGACGGCGAGCAGGACGGGCAGGAGGGACATTCCATCTGCAGTTTAGACCGTCTCTGTGGGTTTCGCCACAGATTCGCTACCGCGGATCCGACTCGTCCTCCCCGTACGAGAAGTTCGAAATGATCGTGACGTAAGGGCGGACGAACAGAAAGAGAAGCACCAGCAGCACCGCGAGAGCGGCCAGCGACCCTATCAAGGCGGTCCGGTTTCTCATCGAAGGTGTTCCTACAGCATACGCCGGGATGTAACCTTTGCCCATGGGCAGAAAGCTCTGGTACCGGCAACCGGCGAAAGAATGGCTGGAGGCGCTGCCGATCGGCAACGGGCGCATCGGGGGGATGGTGTTCGGGCGGGTCGCAGAGGAGACCCTCGCGCTGAACGAGGACTCGATCTGGGCCGGCGGCTATCGGGATACGGTCCACCCTCGAGCGGCGGAAATCGTGGACAAGGTCCGGGAACACCTCTTCGCCCGCCGCTTCTCCGAGGCGGCCGAAGAGGCCCAGCAGCTCGTCCAGGGATCGAACGCCGGGGTGCGGCCGTACCAGCCTCTGGGGCGACTCATGATCCGGCAGCCCGACGCGAAGGAAGGCGGTGCCTACCGCCGCGAACTCGACCTCGCCACCGGCGTCGCGACGACAAGCTACGAGGGTGGAAGGAGGGAGGCGTTCGTCTCGGCGGCGGACGACCTGTTGGTAGTTCTTGTCGAGGGCGGCTTCTCGGCGACGCTGACCCGGCAGGAGCAGGCGACGGTCGCAGCGGACGGCCCGGACCTCGTCCTGGAGGGAAGGGTCGAAGGCAAGGGGGTGCGGTTCCACGCCCGCCTTCGCGCGCTGCCCCGGAACGGGAGCATCAGGGTCGAAAACGGCTCGATCCGGGGCGAAGGCACGGATCAGACGGTCCTGCTGCTTGCCGCGGCGACCGACTACTGGGGCGGCGATCCGGCCCGCCGATGTGAGCAGGCGCTCGACGCCGTCGATGGTGATTCCTACGAGGTCCTGTTGGCGAGGCACGTCGAAGCCCACGCTCGCCTTTTCGACCGCGTCCATCTCGACCTCGGCAAGGGGGCGGACCTGCCGACCGACGAACGGCTGAAGCAGCCTGATCCGGACCTCGCCGCCACCTACTTCGAGTACGGACGCTATCTTCTGATCACCGGAGGCGGAATGAGGGGGTTTCCCGCCAACCTTCAGGGGATTTGGAACGACCAGCT
>DASWVS010000400.1:0-5717 GCA_036401135.1 Fimbriimonas sp. | reverse complement strand
TGGCAGACCATGGCCAGACGGAGGTGGTCGATCGCCGCACCGATGCTCATCGTCATCTCGCGGCGATCGGGGTCCAGGTGCGTCAAAGCGCGCCCGCGGTCCGCGTAGACCTCGACGGCGTCCTCGCTCAGCTTGAAGATCCAAGGCTGGGTGTTGTGCGTCGACGGAGCGTAGACCGCGTAGCGCAACAGGCTGCGCAGCTTCTCGCGGAGCGTGCCCGAATAAGGAAAGGCAGCCTGTCGATCGCCGAGCATGGACGCACCTAGTCCTCGTCGGAAGCCGTCGGTTTTTTCACGCACACCACCGGTTTGGGCAGCCGCACTTTCAGGACGCCGCGTTTGTAGCGCGCCGTCGCCAGATCGAAGTCGATCGCGCAGGGGAGCGGGACCATGCATCGAAAGCCGCCGTACGGCCGCTCGATGCGCAGGAACTCTTCGGGGTCTTCGGAGTCGAGGTCGAACTCGCGGCAACCGGTGATGATCAGAGCTTCGCCTTCGACGGCGATATCGATGTCGTCCTCGTCCATTCCCGGGATGTCGGCGAAGACGACGACCTCCCGATGGGTTTCCTTGACGTCGACGGGGGGCTGGTAAATTCTTTTGCGGCCGTGTAACGCGTTCTCGTGCGGCTGGATGGCCTGTTCAAGGACATCCAGGAGACGCTTGCCAGGCTCGGGTGTACTGCGCTGCATGGGTCACTCCCAAAATCGCCCAGAAACAACCGGGCGCACCATGAAGCTACTGCCTGGAATCTTGCGGAACAAGTCGCGATTTCCGCGTCAGACCTTTCCCTGTCATGGAAAACCATGACAAGTGAACCTGTTGGAGCGTATTCTTTAGTAGGATGGATTCTCGTTCGCCAGAGCGCGAGCCGCTTGGGATGGAGGACGCCCTCTCGCATCGAGAGCGGCAGCTTCTTGGATTGGCTGCTCAAGGCTTCACCGACAACGCGATCGCAAGGGAACTTGGGATCAGCCTCGCCACCGTAGGCACCTACTGGGGGCGAATCCGCATCAAGTTCGGTCCGCTGAACCGTACGGAGCTGGTCGCGGTGTACCTTCGCGAAGCCGCCTCGCGGACCATCCAAACCCTGCGCACCGAAAACGAGCGCCTCATCAACGACCTGAGCGAGCACGCCAAGACGGCCCAGATGCTCCGAACCAGCCTCGAGCTGTTCAAAGGTCTGATCGACACCGCGCCGGACGCCATCCTGCTGGTCAACCAGGACGGCCTGATCGAGCTTGCGAACGAGCAGGCGGAAGAGATGTTCGGCTACGAGAGCGGCGAGCTTCTCGGCATCAGCGTCGAAGACCTGATTCCCATGGAGATGAGGATCCAGCACATCTCGTATCGCGAAGACTACAACACGGAGCCGGTGAAGCGGAGGATGGGCGAGCACCTCGCGACGATGGCGCAGCGGAAGGACGGGACGCTCTTCCGAATGGCGACCGCCCTGAGCGCGACGCCGACGCCGAACGGCCTGCTGATCACCTGCATCATCCGCGACCTCACGCCGAAGCTCAGCCTTCCCGACGAGTCGGGAGCCGAGTCGGAAAGCGCCCCGGCGGGCTAGCCGCCTCGCGGGTTCCCCTGTCCAAGGCATCTTGATAGACTGGTTCCATGAACCGGTCCGTCGTTCTCCTGCTCGTCGGAGTCCCCGCATCCGTTGGCGCTTCCGAGGTCGTCGAGGTCCAGGCGCTGACGGAGCGGGTGGTGATGGTGCGCTTCAGGGACGGCCGCGTCGAGCACCACAAGCGAGGCCAGAAGCGGAGCGACGAAAAGGTTTTCGTCGACCCTTTGGACGTGGTGCAAGCCTCCCGCCCGTCGAGCTATCGGCTTTCGATCCTCGGCAAACAAGCTCCGAACGCCGCCGTGGTGCCGATCCGCGTCAGCCGTAAGTCGAAGGGGACCGACTTCGCCTGGTTTACCGACCGGTGGGAGGGAGGGGTGGCCGTCAACGACCGGCCCGACCACGCCAAGGAACACTGGATCTACCTCCACCTGCCGACGCCGCTCCGCGCGGGCGCGAGCTATGCGCTCTCGACCGGCGGCCTCGCCCGCAACGGCGGTTCCTTCCGGTTCGCCTACGATGTCGCAGCATCCCGCTCCGAGGCGGTCCACGTCAACCTTCTCGGGTACGTGCCCGCCGCCCCCAAGTTCGCCTACGTCTACCAGTGGATGGGCGACGGAGGCTCGCTGGATGTTTCGAGCGTCGTCGGCAAGCCGTTCCGGGTGCTGGACGCCAAGACGAGGAAGACCGTCTTCACCGGCAAAGTCGCCTTTCGCAAAGCGGCGGACAACCCGGAGACCACCCACGCGAGCGACACTCCCGGGGCGAACTTTCTCGCGGCGGAGGTGGCCGAGTGCGATTTCACCTCCTTCTACAAACCCGGCGCCTACGTCGTCGCCGTAGAGGGGGTCGGCGGCTCGTTCCCGTTCCGAATCGACGCCGACGTCTACCGGCAAGCGTTCCAGAACGTGGCGAGGGGGCTCTATCACAACCGCAGCGGGATCGCCCTCGTCAAGCCGTACACCGACTTCGAGCGGCCCGCGCCGCACCATCCGGCGCTCACCCCCGGCTTCAAGGGCAAGCTCGTCTACTCGACCCTCCGGACGATCGACTATGGCAACGAGAGCGGGTCCAAAGAGCAGCTGCTACCGACCCTGCAAGGACCACTCGACGCCTGGGGCTGGTACCAGGACGCCGGGGACTGGGACAGCTACCCCTCGCACCTGCGCGTCCCCCAGGAACTCCTCCTCGCCTACCGCCTCGCCCCGAGGAACTTCGTCGACCGGGAGCTGAACATTCCCGAAAGCGGGAACGGAGTTCCCGACATCCTCGACGAGGCGGCGTGGCTCCCCCGTTTCTGCCACCGCCTGCGGCATGAACTGGTCGCGAAGGGTTACGGCACCGGAGGCCTCGGTCTGCGCGTCGACGGCGACGCGTTCGGTTCGGACACGGGTCCCCGCGACGTCGGCATCGGGTCTTGGGAGGACGTCGACCGCACGTGGAAGGTGTCGGCCGAGGATCCGCTCTCGACCTACGGCTATGCGGGCGTCGCGGCCCAGCTCGCGATCTGCCTGAAGCTGGCGGGCGTGAAGGACCCGGCGGGGGTGGACTGGGCGAGGGAGGCGACGGAAGCCTTCGCCTGGGCGAAGGCGAATACGAAGCCCGGGGACGAGGAGAAGATCCGCACCAACGAGGTTTATGCCTGCGCGAGCCTCTTCCGCCTGACCGGCGAGAAGGCGTACGAGGTCCAGCTCGAGGCGGCGTCGAAGGATCTGGGGCCGAGCAGCGAGCTTTGGTCCGAAGGGCTCTACGGACCGGCCGTCTACGCCCTGGGAGGCGCGGGCATGCCCGATCCCGACCTTCTTCGGCGCCTCCGGGGAGCGGTCCTTCATACCGCCGATCTCAGCCTCGCCAGCACCCAACGCCGGGCCTTGCGCTGGAGCGGCAGCTTCTCGATGCCGATGCTGATCGGGCAACAGACGACGCCCTGGGCGATGGAGTTGGCGGTGGGATACCGCCTGACCGGGCGGAAAGACTATCTGGCGGCGGTCTACACCACCTGCGACTACTTCCTCGGGACGAACGCCCTGAATATGACGTGGTCGACCGGGCTCGGGCCGCGGCACCCCCGGCACGTGTTCCACATGGACGCCTGGTACAACGGGAAGGACGGCCCCCACCCGGGCGTCATCCCCTACGGGCCGTGGCGGGCGCAGAAGGCCCAAGGCTCCGGTCCCTGGGACCACGACTGGGCGAACAAGACGGTCTACCCTCCGATCGAGCGATGGCCGGGCAACGAGCGATGGTTCGACAACCGGTGCTCGCCGATGAACAGCGAGTTCACCGTCCACCAGAACACCGCCCCCGCCGCCGCGATCTTCGGCTTCCTGTGCCGTCCTTTGGAGTGAGGGCAGCTTGCTGCCTCTTTGACAGTGGCAAGCTCGCTTGCCACCACCTCGCCCGCCTGATAACCTTAGGCTATGGCGTGGTGGCCGCACACTCCTCTGCACCGTTTTGGAACGAGCGGAGCCTATTTCGTGACGGGAGCGACATACCAGAAGGCGCACCTCTTCGGCGGTCGCGAGCGGCTGCTGTTTTTGAACGAGCTGCTCTTCGAGGTCGCTTTGAAACACGAGCTGCGACTGCAGGCATGGGCCGTGTTCTCCAACCACTACCATTTTGTCGCTCTCGTTGAAGAGGCATGGCGCATTCCGCAGGCGCTGAAGGAATTCCATAGTCGCGCATCGATCTATGCGAACCAGCTGGATGCCATTGCTGGCCGTAAGGTGATGCATCAGTACCGGGACACGCAGCTCACCTATCAGCGCTCCTATCTCGCCCGTCTGCGTTACGTTCACCAAAATCCGGTGCATCACAAGGTCGTGCCGGTGGCAACCGATTACCCCTACTGCTCTGCGCATTGGTTCGAGAACACGGCTCCGAAGCCTTTCATCGACACCCTGGCCCAGTTCAAGATCGACCGCGTACACGTGCAGGACGACTTCGAGGTGGAATATTGAGGTCTGTGGCCGCTTGCTCCGCCTACCGTCTCTAGGTAACTCTTGGGTATTCCAGGGCTTGGCAAGCAAGCTTGCCAAGCCTAAAGAGGCAGCAAGCTGCCCTCACTCCAAACGAGCCCTTATGGTCCGGATCTCATAGCCTCTTAGGCTTAACGGCAGGCTGTTCCCCCTGGCAGGAGCATTGCCTAAGCGGTCCTCGATGAAGTTCACCCAGGTGGCGCCGCCGAGGCGCCGGGCGAACTCGATCGTCCCGTCGGAACGGGCGCCGGTGCTCTGGTACATGCGCAAGACGACGTCGTTGCCGTCCTCTGACCGCTTCAACGCCGTCGGAACCACGGCCGGGTCCTCAACCTTCAGCAGGCCCCACTCGAGCGGGTTTGAGCCTTTCGCTTCGAAAGGCACCTGCATCACCAGCATCGGCTGCTGGAACTCGTACCCCTTCTGCGGGATCCGCGCCTCGCGCCAACCGCCCTCGTGGGGAACGATGGCGTAGCGCCACCTGTGGTATCCGGGGTTCGGGTTGGTGTCGGGGTCGTAGCTCGAGCGGATGAGCGAGAGGCGCATCGTGGAGCCGTCGGCGCTCATGCCGTGCTTGCTGTCGTTCAGGATCGCGACGCCTCGGGTGCCGTCGCTCAGGTCTTGCCAGTTCAGGCCCACGACCTCCTTGCCGTCCGTAGGCCGGTTGATGGCCCCGAACGGCACCTCATAGGTGGCCTTGGGGTTCTCCAGATTCGTGTCGAACGCCGCGCGTAGCAGGGGCACACCGGTGCGGCCATTGCCGATGTGGTTCCAGTCGGCCTCGACATCCACCTCGATCCGGTCGCTGTCGGGGAGAAGGGTGAACGTCTGGATGATCGTCGTCGGCTTGGACGGGTTGTTCTGCGAGTCCATCCGGTGCACGAACGAGACGGAGTTCTTGCCTTCCTTCACCTCGACGACCGGAATGTCGCTCACCTTGGTGATGCGGCCCAGGGTCCAGGCGCTCATGCCGTGCGGCTCTTCCTGATGGAGTTCCAGCCTGCCCATGGATCCCTTGAGGTCCGTGTAGTCGATCCGTCCACCTTTCGAAAGGTCGATGAGCTGACGGATCGTGCCCGCCTTCTCGTCGAAAAGGGCGACAAGGTTCTGGTTGCTGATCGTTGGACCGACTTCAGGGAAGCTGTCCTGAACCTTCAGCGGACGCGCCTG
>DASWVS010000399.1:0-1572 GCA_036401135.1 Fimbriimonas sp. | reverse complement strand
GACGTGCCCGAGGGGCAGGACTTCCTCTCCACGCTGAACCCGGAGTCGCTGGTGGTCCGGCAGGGCTACGTGGAGCCGAGCGTCGCGAAGGACCCGGCGGACCAGCGCTACCAGTTCGAGCGGGTAGGCTACTTCTGGCAGGATCCGGTGGACTCGCGGCCGGAGGCGCTGGTGTTCAACCGGATCGTGTCGCTGCGCGATTCCTGGGCGAAGGAAGTCAGGAAGTAGGTCCCGTAATTACCGGCGCGGGTTATTAAACGTTAGACCGCTATCCGTAATTAATGGTTGCGGAAGGGCCAATGGGGCGTTAATTAGAGATATCGGCTATTTGTAAATAGCGCGGTCCTCTAATTTCGAACCGTTAATAGCCATGCGGCGTGGACTCACCGGGACTCTCCTCAAGGTATCTGACGCAGGGGGGGAAGTGGTTCGGGCGTTCCTCCCCGCGCCACTTCCTCCGCGGCCTCCGCTCGAGATCGACGCGATCCTCCGCGAGCGGCTCGACGAAGCCCTCGTCGCCCTTGGCAGGCTCGACAGCGTAACGACTCTCCTGCCGGACACCCATCTCTTTCTCTACATGTACACGAGAAAGGAGGCGGTGCTGTCATCGCAGATCGAAGGCACGCAATCGTCGCTGTCCGACCTGCTTGCGTTCGAAGCCTCCCAGCAGGCGAGCGTTCCGATCGACGACGTGCTCGAAGTGTCGAACTACGTGGCAGCGCTCGAGCACGGGCTGGCGCGTATCCGCGGCGGCTTTCCCCTCTCGAATCGCCTCATCCGGGAGATCCACGAGATCCTCCTGCAACGAGTCCGAGGGGCTGCCAAAAGCCCGGGCGATTTCCGGCGCAGCCAGAACTGGATCGGCGGGGACCGTCCCGGAAATGCGCGGTTCGTCCCGCCGCCCCCGGATCGGGTGCCCGCATGCATGGGGGCGTTGGAGCGATGGCTCCACGATGATCCCGAGCCTACATCCCCCCTGCTCAAGGCGGCGCTCTCGCACGTACAGTTCGAGACGATTCACCCCTTCCTGGACGGAAATGGCCGAGTGGGACGGCTGCTCGTGACGCTCCTCCTGTGCACCGAGGGAGTCCTTCACGAGCCGCTCCTGTATCTCAGCCTGTACCTCAAGCAGAACCGCGACCGGTACTACGAGCTGCTTGGGCAGGTTCGGGCGGATGGAGACTGGGAGGCGTGGGTGGCGTTCTTCGCCGAGGGCGTCCGGGTGACGGCTGAGGGCGCGGTGCGCACCGTCCAGCGACTGGGCACGCTGTTTCGCGCCGATCGCGAGCGGGTGTCCGGGTTGGGCCGGGGCGCAAGCTCGGCGTTCCGGGTCCACGCCGCCCTGCAGGAGCGACCCCTTACTTCCGCCGCGGAACTCGTGATGCGGACGGGCCTCGCGATGCCGACGGTGAACAACGCGCTCCGGGCGTTGGAGGGGACCGGGATCGTGCGCGAGGTGACGGGACGGCGGCGGAACAAGCTGTTCAGCTACGCCGAGTACCTGAGGATCCTCAGCGAGGGGACGGAACCGCTGGAAGGGTGAGCGGGGCCGGCTGATCAGGGGTTGAGGAA
>DASWVS010000398.1:0-2166 GCA_036401135.1 Fimbriimonas sp. | reverse complement strand
ATCCAGTTCAACGTGGTCGACGTCGAGACCCTTCGAGACGCCCAAAGGAACCCGGAGGCGCATCGCGACCTGATCGTGCGCGTGGCCGGCTACAGCGACTACTTCTGCGACCTCGGGCAAGCGCTCCAGGACGAGATCATCGCACGCACGGCGCACGAATCCTTTGCGTAGTTCGGGCCCCTCCGATAGACTGAGGCATGCTTCGTTTCGCATGGCTTGTCGCGCTCGCCACGTTCGGCGCCGCCCTTTGTCCGGCCCAGGCGCGGATCCAGGACGTCATCTACGAGAAGTCGGGCGGGGCCGCATTCACCATGGACGTGTTTCTGCCCGAGAAGCCGAACAAGGCGGCGGTCGTCTGGATGGTCAGCGGCGGATGGTTCTCCAACCATGAGGGAATCAACCAGGACCTTGCGAAACTCTTCACTTCGAACGGGTTCACCGTCTTCGAGGTCGTACACGGCGCCCAGCCGAGATACAAGATCCCGGAGATCGTGGAACAGGTGCGAAAGGCGGTGCGCTTCATCCGAAGCCGCTCGAACGAGTACGGCATCGAGCCGAACCGGATCGGCGTGGCGGGCGCGAGCGCCGGAGGCCACCTCTCTCTGATGATCGGAGCCAGCGGGGATGCGAACGCGGTCGCCGCGATTTTCCCGCCGACGGACTTCCAGAACTATGGAGCGGCCGGGCGCATGCCCTTCGACAACCCGATGATGGCGCCGTTCATCCCCGCGTTTGGGGTCGACGTCAAAGGGCCGAAGGAGAAGATCGAGGAGACGGCGCGCGCGACTTCGCCGATCGCCTACGTGACGGCGAAGTATCCCCCGACGCTCATGGTGCACGGGGACAAGGATGTGCTCGTGCCGATGCAGCAGTCGCAGGACATGGGCCGCGCGCTCGACAAGGCGGGGGTCAAGAACAAGGTCGTGATCATCCCCGGAGGCGGGCACGACGACAAGACGACGATGCCGGCGCTTCCCGAGATCCTCGCCTGGTTCCGGACGCACCTCGTGGCCGGCGGCCGACCCGGCTAACGGAATGCGCCGATAAGGTCCTCATGGGCCTGGAGGCATGCATCCAGCGCCTTCCATCCCACGTGCTTGTCCACCACCGTCGGATCAGCGAAAAGCGCCTTCTTCAGAAAGGCCGTGCTGCGCTGCTCGGCGCCGCGAACGATCGCCTCCGTCACCTCGATCGCGTTGCGCGTGTACGGCAGGACCGTCTCCGGGAGTTCCAGAAGGTCGGCCGTGACACCGTTTCCGTCGGCGACACACCTCGTCTCGACGAAAGCCGTCGAGGGGAGACTCGGGATTTGGCCGTCGTTGACGAGGTTCAGCGAGGAGAACTCCGCCTTTCGATTCTCGGATAGGGCGGCGATCAAGTCGATCGGCCTTTCCCACGAGACCATCTCCTCGATCGCTTCGAACGGCACCTCGCCTCGGGCGGCTTTGCGCAGGATCTCTTCCCTGCGGATCCTGTCCTCGTCGCTGCCGTGGCTGCTGATCTCGAGCGAACGCTCGAGGCCCTCGGGGGGTAGGAAGTCCTGAACGTGGTCGTCGCCCGACATCAGCATGTAGCCGGTCCGGCGGCCGTACACCTCGCACTTCGAGGGGCGCCCCCGGTTGTGGATGAGGTTGCGGAGACTCGGCATCATGTCCTGGCCCGAATCCCGATCCCGAAGCTCGACGAGCCAACTCAGGTGGTTCGTCCCTCCCATCCTCAGGTCGTACCGCGCCTGCGACTCCTCGAAGGGATAGGAGGAGGGCTTTCCTCGAAAGAGCCGGTCGAGCATGCCGTAGCCGACGAGGGAGACCGAGCAAAAGCCGATGGTTTTGATGCCGGCCTCGTGGGCCGCCTGGCAGACGCGCGGGAGAGGGTTCGAGATGTTCAGCAGCCACGCGTCCGGGCAGAGCCGCTTCATATCTTCGCATAGCTTCCGGACAAGCGCGATCTGGCGCAGCGAATAGCTGATCCCAGCGACGCCGCCGAACTCGGTGACCAGGTGGCCCGGAGCGTGGCGGTCGATGATCTCCCGGTCCATCCTGAAGCGGCGATTCATTTCCCGGGCCGCCGAACAAACGACGTAGTCCGCCCCGTCGAGCGCCGTCCTCCAGTCGGCGTGGGCGGACACAGACGAGGAGATCCCTTCGCGCTCCGCCAGCCGGCGTC
>DASWVS010000397.1:0-5622 GCA_036401135.1 Fimbriimonas sp. | reverse complement strand
ATCCTCAAGCGGCAGCGTTCGGCGAACGACGAGCGCATCATGGAGCTGTGGGATCTGGTCCCGCCGGCGCAGGAAAGGGCGAAGCAGGTCCAGGCGAAGCTCGACGAGGCCAAGCACCGACTGAACGAGCGCAAGAAGGCCGCCCTGCAGGAAAGGAAGAACATCGAGCAGGAGTTCAACCGTCTGAACGCACTACGGCCTGAAGCCGCGAAAGGCATCTCCCCGACCCTGCTGGCCAGGTACGAAGACATCAAGAAGAAGCACGGCGGCATCGGGATGGCGCAGGTGAACCGACAGAGCGTCACGTGCGACGGATGCGGGACGCACCTTCCCGAGCGGACGATCGCCGCGCTGAAAGACGATCGCGTGATGACCTGCGAAACCTGCCACCGACTCCTCTACTACACCGAAGGCCTCGTCTGACAAGCTGATGAAACCCACGCTCGCCTTGCTCGTCGCTGCCGCGCTCTGCGGGTGCGCGAAGTTCCCTGAGGATGGCGGGGGGACCGCCAACGTGACCCGGATCCAGTTCCGCATGCGCGTGCAGGGGAAGATCAACACGACCCTGGACAACGACCCGATCACGAACTACATCTACGCCGTGGCGATCCGGGCATCCGCGGACGAAAACCCGAACCCCGAGACGAACCCGCAGCCGGTGTTCAGCGCCCCTCACCCGAACGGCTTCGTCCAGGGGGAGCCGACCCATTTCGTCCTGTTCGACTCCATCAACCCCCAGTCGCAGTACCCGTACGTGCTCTATCGCTTCGCCCGTACCGGCGATCCGGAAAACCCGATCAACCTCGCCTCTTGGACGCGCGTCGACCAGCAGATCATCAACTTCGTCCGCCCCGACGCCGGCTCGAACGAGCTGCGGTTCGACCTCTTCATCAACCAGCTCGCCGACTCGGTCGAGGAGCAGAACAGCCTGCGGTTCCTGCAGGTGAACTTCCTGACGATGAACCGATACGCCCGGGACACCGTCTCTGGCCGCCAGCAGGACTACCTCGGAAACAACAACAACCCGGTGGATGTGAACAAGGCGATCACCATCGATCTGCGCACGAACACGGTCCGTGAGAACGACAACGACTACGAGCCCACCGGCGACACGCCCGACCCGGACCTCGACATCGTCGACTGGTCGGTTCAGGTCGTTCGGCCCTGACGCTCCATGCCCAGAATCTCGATCCTCCTGACCTGCTTCAACCACCTGCCGTACTTGCCGGCCGCCTTGGAAGGCGTTCGCGCCCAGACCTTCACCGACTACGAGGTCGTGGCGATCGACGACGGATCCACCGACGGCTCCCGGGAATGGCTGGCCGAGCAGAAGGACGTGCGCTGCATCTTTAACGAGCGCAACATGGGCACCTACGCCACACTGAACGTCGGGTTGGAAAAGACGGACTCGGAACTGGTGGCCGTCCTGAACGACGACGACCTCTGGGCGCCTGCGAAGCTCGAGCGCCAGGCTTCCCTGCTCGATGAGAACGCGACGGTCGGGCTCGTCCACACGGGCGGCGCATTTATCGACGGGGAAGGGAAGCCGATGGTGGGGAACCCGCTCGGGTTCGCGTTCCCTCGCTTCCGAACCGGCGACATCCTGCTCGGGCTCGTCTACGAGAACAAGATCATCGCTTCCGCCGCCCTGGCGCGGAGGCGCTGTTTCCAGGAGTTGGGCGGTTTCAACGAGTGGTACTTCGGCTCGGGCGACTGGGAGATGTGGTTCCGCATCGCCGAGAAGTACGACGTCGGCTTCGTCGACGAGCCTCTGACCTACTACCGGGTGCACGGAGCCAACGCGAGCCACAAGCTCGAACGGATCTGGAAGGACGACCAGCGCCTTCGGGAATGGATGTCGCTCCGCCTCGAAGAGGTCGCCGGCCGCTTTCCCGATCGCGAGGTTGCCCAAGCCAAAGCCTTCAACTGGGCGGCGATGGGGACGGTGAGGATGCTGAACGGTTCGCCCGGCGCCGCGCGCGCCGCGTATCGCGCATCGATGTACCACGAGCCCTCCCGCTGGAAGACCTACCTCCGGTATGCGGCGACGTTTTTACCAAAGAAGGTCTTTCGAAAGCTACTGTGAACCACATTAGGCTCTACCTCGACCACGCTGCCACCACTCCTTTGTCGACTTCTGCACGGGAGGCGATGCTGCCGTGGCTCGACTGTGGCAACCCGAGCAGCCTCTACGAGGAGGGAAGGAAGGCCAAGGACGCTATCGATGCCTCGCGCGAGTCGCTGAGCCAGGCGCTGGGCTGCCTCTTCGCCGAGGTCGTCTTCACCTCCTCCGGGACGGAGGCGGCGAACCTGGCGGTCCTGGGCCTTGCCGCCGCCAACCTGGACCCCCGCCGCAACCGGGTCTTGATCGGAGCCGCCGAGCACCACTGCGTGCTGCACGCGGAGCCTCTGCTGCAGCGGCTTGGCTACCGGGTCGAGATGCTACCGGTGGACCGCTACGGGCGGGTGCAGACCGATGCTCTGGAAACGAACATAGGGAGCGACGTCCTTCTGGTCAGCGTCATGCACGCGAACAACGAACTGGGATCGATCAATGACGCTGCCCGCATCTCGGAGATCACCCACCGCCAGGGTGCAGCGTTTCATTGCGATGCCGTACAGTCCTTCCTCTCGCTGGGGTCTCGGACCGTCGGCGACCTCGGCGCCGACCTCGTCAGCGTCTCCGCCCACAAGGTGAACGGTCCGAAAGGGTGCGGCGCGCTTTACGTCCGTGCCGGCACCCGGATCAAGCCCCTCGCCGTCGGTGGGGGACAGGAGCGGGAGCTTCGCGCCGGTACGGAAAACGTAGCCGCGATCGCGGGTTTTGGTGCGGCAGTTGCCGAACACCGAGCCGGGGTGCCGGACGGTCGCCTTGCCGCACGCCAAGCCTTCTGGGAGACGTTGGTAAAGGACGGTCTGGCACGGACGGTTCCCGAGGAGATTCCGACGCTGCCAGGCCACCTCCATCTCCGCTATCCGGGCATTGGAGCGGAGACGCTGCTGATCGTCCTGGACCGCCTTGGCGTCTCCGCCAGCAGCGGCGCGGCTTGCAGCGCAGGAAGCGTCGAACCGAGCCACGTGCTCCTCGCCTGTGGCTACCGCCTGGAAGAGGCGAGGGAAGGCCTCCGGTTCACTTTTGGAAAATCCACCACCGAGGAAGAGGCGGTCGAGGCTGCCCGACGCTTGAACCGGGCCGTCGCCCAAGTGCGTTCGAAACGAGCCTGAGAGCGAGGCCTCACTTCGTCAGCTGCCGCAGCGCGGCACGAATCTGGTCCTGGAGGTTATCCGCCTGGTCGCGAGCCTGGCTCGCTGCCGCCTCCGCTTCGTTGCGCCGGTAGCCGAGCGCCATCAGCGCATCGACCAGCTCGTCCGTCGGCTGCGGCTTCTTGCGAGGAGCGGTGGCCGCTTCGACCTTCCGCTGGAACGACTCCTCCTGGATCTTCTCCTTCAGCTCGAGGATGATCCGCTCCGCGAGGCGCGCCCCGACTCCGCTCGCCCGTGCCAGCACGCGCGGATCCTGGGCGAGGATCGCGCTCGCGACCGCGTCCTCGCCGAGTTGGCCGATCAGCGCGATGCCCACCTTGGGGCCGCACCCCTTCACCGTGAGCAGAAGGTCGAATAGCCGGCGCTGGAACGGTTCGAGAAAACCGTACAGCGAGACGCCGTCTTCTCGGAAGATCTGCCGGATCAGAAGCTCGACCGGCTCACCGATCGGCGGGAGCCGGAACGCCACCGAGTCAGGGAGCGTGACCTCGTAGCCGACGCCCCCTGCATCGACCACCGCCACGTTCCCCTCGACCTCCAACAACTCCCCGCGCAGCCTCGCGATCATCTGTTTATGTTACCTTATGTCTACCTGAATCTACACAAATCGCTTCGGCGGGCCTTCATCATCGAAGCGTTCCTGTTTACGTTGAAACAGCGGAGGGGCAAGCGGTCCTCACTCCCCAGGCCTTTGCCAGCTCCTCCAGTAGTCCGGGTCCTCGATCTCGATGGCGTTTTGGGTCAGCTGGAACGGGCGGAAGGTGTCGACCATCACCGCCAGTTCCTCCGTTTTCGTGGCTCCGAGCGACGCCTCGACCGCGCCGGGCTGCGGGCCGTGCGGGATCCCTAGCGGGTGCACCGTGATCGAGCCCTCCTCGATCCCCTTGCGCGAGCCGAACTTGTCGTTCACGTAGTACAGCACCTCGTCGCTGTCGACGTTCGAGTGCGCGTAGGGCACGGCGATCGCCTCGGGATGATAGTCGAGCATCCTCGGACAGAACGAGCAGACCACGAACCCCTGGCCTTGGAACGTCTGGTGGATCGGCGGCGGCATGTGGAGCTTGCCGGTGATCGGCTGGAAGTCGTTGATGTTGAACGCGAACGGCCAGACGTAGCCGTCCCATCCCACCACGTCCAGCGGATGGTAGTCGTAGTGGTAAAGCGTCAGCCGGTTTCGGGCGCGGATCAGCACCGACTGCTTCTGCCGATCTCCATGGACGGGCAGTTCCTCGGGCGCGCGCAGGTCTCGCTCGGTGTACGGCGCGTGCTCGAGAAGCTGGCCGTACTCGTTCCGGTACCGCTTCGGCACCTCGATCGGGCCGTGCGACACCACCGCCAGCATGCGGACCGGCAGCCGGTCGAAGTTCAGCTTGTAGATCGTCCCCCGGGGGATCACCAGGTAGTCGCCTTCGCCGAAGGAGAGGGTTCCGAAGAGCGACTCCATCGTTCCCGATCCGTCGTGGACGAACAGGCACTCGTCGCCGTCGGCGTTCTTGTAATAGGTCTCCATCTGCTCGGCGACCACGACCTGGTGCCACTCGACGTCGGGGTTGCCCATCATTGGGATGCGCCCGGTCACGGCGTCGCCGCACGGCCTCATCCGGGCCGTCTTCAGGTGGCGGTGGCGCAGCGGCTCGTCGGGGAGATAGACCGGGGCGATGCTCCCCCGGTCCTCCCATCCGCTCACCTCGGTCGGCGGGTGGATGTGGTACAGCGTCGACATCGGGCCGCTGAAGCCGCGCGTCGAAAAGAGCTGTTCGGTATAGAGCCCTCCGTCGGGCTTGCGGAACTGGATGTGGTGCTTCCTCGGCAGTTCTCCGAGTCGGTGGTATCTGGGCATCGTCGCCTCCTTTGGGAGTGCGCGACCCATGGTCGCGCTTTCGACCGCCGCGGAGCGGTTCCTTAACGGGGAAATTGTACACCGGCTGGTTCGCAACGTCCCGGCGCGGTTTCCGTTACCATAGGTGCGATGCCCGAGATGTTCGTGCTGGCTTTCATCGGCTTTGTCGTCCTGATCGTCTTCCTGGCGATCTACGCGAAGAAGAAGGAGGAGGAGCGGAGGGCTGCCCTGGCCGCCTTCGCCGCCGCCAACGGCTTCCAATACGTCGCCGGCTCCCTGAGCGACACCCTCCCCGGCGGGTTCATGGAGAACCTCTTCGGCGATCGGTCGGGCACGGACGAGAACCGCTTTGTCAGCCGGTTCCAGGGCTTCCACCCGTTCGGTCAGGGCCACTCGCCCGAGGTGAAGAACCTGATCTACGGACGCAAGGACGAGCTCGACTGGGCGATCTTCGACTACAGCTACAAGGTCACCACCAGCAACGGCAAGAGCACCCAGACCACGACCTATCCATTCAC
>DASWVS010000396.1:0-5167 GCA_036401135.1 Fimbriimonas sp. | reverse complement strand
CCTGATCGGTTTCGTGAGCCGGCACTTCCCGGGCGATTGGGTGCGGGTTGTCCGGGAAGCCTCGGCAGCCATCCTGAAGGGCGACCGGCCGACCCGGCTCTGGGCGGCGATCCATCCCGGCAAGGGAATCGTCGGCTTCGCCCATTTCGAGGGCGAACGATTCGGCCCGATCGGGGTTGCCGAGAGCGAACGGGGGCAGGGGATCGGGCAGGTGCTGACACTGAACGTCCTGCGATCGCAGCGGGAGGCGGGCTACCGCTCCAGCTGGTTCCTCTGGTCGGACGACCGAACCGCCGACCGCCTCTACCGTCACTTCGGATTCAGGGAGATTCGCAGGTTCGCGCTTCTCCGAAAGGAGCTCCAATAGATGGTCGATGTGCTTTCGATCGGCGCGCATATGGGGGACGAGGTCGCGTGGGGCATGGCGCTGGCGGCGCACCGGCGGCTCGGGCACTCGATCGGCATACTCCACCTGACGCCCGGCGAGAAGGGGCACAAAACGCTCGCGCCCGCCGAGTATGCGGTGCAAAAGAGGGATGAGGCGCAGGCGTGCGCGGAGGTTCTCGGAGCGAGGCTATGGGCACTCGACTATGGGGACGGCGAGCTCCCGGTGAACGACGAGGTGAAGTGGAAGATCGCCGACGTCATCCGAGAAGCCAAGCCGAAGGCGATCATCACCCACTGGAAGGGAAGCATGCATAAGGATCACACGGCAGCCCACGAGTGCCTGTCGGATTCGATCTTCTATGCCGCGTTGCCCGCCTTCCCGCGCGCGTTGCCGCCGCACTGGGTGGGACGCGTCTTCTACGGAGAGAACTGGGAGGACTTGAGAGGCTACGTGCCCGAGGTGTTCTTGGAAGCTCTGCCCGAGGACATGGAGGTTTGGGAGCGGGCGATGCGGTGCTATGCGCTTTTCCGGGGAGAGGTCTCGACCTTTCCCTACCTCGACTACTACAGGGCGCTCTGCCGGTCGCGAGGGTGCGAGGTCGGCTATGAGTTCGCCTCCACCTTCTCGGTTCCGCCAGAATCGCACCGGCGAAAGGCCGTCACCCTGCTCTAGGGGAACCTCGCGGCAAGCGCTTCGGGTCCAAGTACGTTATGGCCCAGGCGATTTTTCCAACTTTCTTCATGTCCGGGTTCGAATGCTCGACGTTCCTCTGGAAGGACCAGCAGCGTAAGAACTACATCGCGCTGACGGGCCACGACAAGCGGTTCGGCGAGGACTGCGACAACGTGAAGTCGCTGGGCATCGCCGTCCAGCGCGAGGCGATCCCGTGGCCGTTCGTCGACAAGGGGAACGGCAGATACGACTGGTCGGAGGTCGACCGCGCCGCCGACGCGTTGAGCGAGTGCGACATCACGCCGATCTGGGACCTCTTCCACTACGGCCTGCCCGACGGCTGCAACCCTCTCGAAGACGATTGCCGCAAGCGGTTCGTGGACTACGCGGCGGCAGCGGCCCAGAGGGTCCTCCCCAAGATCAAAACGACGCCCTTCTTCACGCCGGTCAACGAGATCACCTTCTTCTCCGGGGCCTGTACCGACATGGCCTGGATGTATCCCTTCGCCAAGGGCAAATACGCCGACATGAAGCGCTCGCTTTGCCGAATGGCGATCGACGCCGCGAAGGCGATCCGCGAGATCGAGCCGAAGTCGCGGTTCGTGCACGTCGATCCGATCATCCACGCGGTTCCGCCGAAGGATCGGCCGGACCTGGCGGACGAGGCGTGGAACCACGCCTACGAGCAGGCCTACGAGGCATGGGACATGCTTGGCGGCCTCCAGGCGCCGGAACTCGGCGGCGCGATGGAGATCCTCGACATCGTGGGCGTGAACGTGTACCACTTCAGCCAGGCGCAGATGAACGCCGACGGCAGCCGCGAAGTCCTGGGGCCCCAGGACGAACGCCGAAAGCCGCTCAGCGAACTCCTCCAGTTCGCTTGGGACCGCTACCACCGCCCCCTCATCATCGGCGAGACGAGCGGTTACCAGGACAAGCGCGCCGATTGGCTCCGGATGACGATGGAGGAGTGCTTCAAGGCGCTGAACAGCGGCGTCGACCTTCAAGGCGTCTGCCTCTACCCGATCGTCGACATCCCTGACTGGAACTCCGGCGAATGGGCACGGATCGGGATGTACGACATCGAAGACACCGATACCTGCGAGCGCATCCCGCACGGCCCGTACATCGACGAACTGAGGCGGTGGCAGAAGATCCTCGACCAGCCCGAGCACATCGAGAGCGACGAGGGGCGAGTCGAGCTGGACGAAGTCCGTCGCCACGCCCGGGAGTATGCACAGAAGGTCAGCCTCAAATGAAACTCGCGGGAGCCTTCGACGCCGGCCATATCCGCGGGGGGACGCCCGGCTGGGAGAAGGAGCTGGACTTCCACCAGCTCGAGCTGACGGGGCATGCCGAACAGCTCGAGTCGGACTACCGGCTGTTTCGCGAGGAGTTCGGCCTGTCCATGTTCCGCGACGGGGCCTGGCTCCGCCGAACCTGCGCCCGGGAAGGAGAGTACGACTGGTCGCACCTCGACCGCCTCGCCGCCGTCAGCAACGGCGAGGTCTTCGTTTCGCTCTGCCATTACGAGTGGCTTCCCTGGATCCAGGAGGAGGACATCTGGAACGGTCGCGCCGTCTCGGCGATGGCGGACTTCGCCTACCACACGGCGAGTCGCTATCGGGGAAGGTTCGCCGGCTATATCCCCGTCGTCGAGAACGGCTACTGGACGGCCATGATGACCGACTGGGGAAGGTGGTGGCCGGCGAGCCGGGGCAAGCCCGCCTCGTCGTGGTGGCGCATGTACGAGGTGACGGGAAGGATGATGATCGAGATCGCCCGTGCGGTCAGACAGGCGGATCCCGAAGCGACCATCGCCCTTTCCGAGCCCTGGGCGTGGCACCCCCATATGCCGCTCGAGGATCAGGGCCGCCCCTTCAACACCCTGCTCGGACGTCCCGACCCGATCGCGGCGCGCGAAACGGGGACCGACCAGTGGGGAGGCGACCCCTCGCTCCTGCAGATCGTCGGCCTGAACTTCTACAACGACTGGGGCGTGGACCAGGGATGGCCGCTGAGCCGCCTCTTGGTCGAGGCGCGCCGCCAGTACCCTGAACAGCGGCTCGTGATCGGCGAAACCGGCAACTGCCACTTCGCACACTGCAACACCGTCGCCGCCTGGCTCGAGCTGCTTCGGGAGCAGGTCGAGGAAGCGAACCGGCAGGGCGCGCGCGTCGAGATGGTCACTTGGGCTCCGATCCTCACGCTCGGCGACTTCGACTGGGGCACCCCGGCGCCCGGCGCGTGGGTCACCTGGGATCCGGGCGACCCCGCGTGCGAGCGGCATTGGGACCCGGAGGTTGCCGCGACGGTTCGCGAGTTCGCAGAACCGAGTCGGGCTTACTTCTCGTAGCGGATGGCTGAAAGCTCGCGCAGGCGCCTCGCGGCAAGTTCGGGGGTCAGGTCTCGCTGGGGCTCGCCCAGCATCTCGTAACCAACCATGAACTTTTTGACCGTCGCCGACCGCAGGAGCGGCGGGTAGAAGTGGGCGTGAAGCTGCCAGTGGTCGGTTTCTGCGTCTCCGTTGGGAGCGCCGTGCCATCCCATCGAGTAGGGAAACACCGTCTCGAACAAATTGTCGTACCTCGTCAGGCCTTCCTTGAGGATCGTGGCCAGGTCGGCGCGTTCCTCCCGAGTGAGGTCGGGCAGCCGCCGTACGTGCCGCTTGGGCAGGAGGAGGTACTCGAACGGCCATACCGCCCAAAACGGGACGACGAGCAGCCAATGGCCGTTTTCCGCTACGGTGCGCTCGCCTCGCGAAACCTCCTGGTCGACGTAATCCATCAGGAGCGGACGGCCCTTCTGTCGAAAATACTCCTTCTGGGCGGCGTCTTCCCGCGTCGGGAGGGAGGGCAGTGCGTCGCTCGCCCACACCTGCCCATGGGGGTGCGGGTTCGAAGCCCCCATCGCCTCTCCCTTGTTCTCGAAGACCTGCACCCAGCGATAGGTCGAACCGAGATCGTCAACCTGGTCCGCCCAGAGGTCGACGACGGTCTCGATCCCTCCGGGGTCCATCTGGGCGAGGGTCAGGTCGTGCCTGGGCGAGAAACAGAGGACCCGGCATTCGCCGCGGACGGATCGGGACCGGAAGAGCCCTTCTTCTCGACCCCCTTCGGGGGCGTCCGGCAGCAAAGCGGAAAAGTCGTTTCGGAAGACGAAGGTGCTGTCGTAGTCGGGATTTCGAACGCCGCCCGCCCTTTCGTTTCCGGGGCAGAGGTAGCACTTGGGATCGTACTTGGGCTTGGCTTCGGCACCCGCCTTCTCCTGCTGGCCTTGCCAAGGGCGCTGCGTTCGGTGCGGAGACACCAGGACCCACTCGTCCAAAAGCGGGTTGTACCTTCGGTGGGGATGTTGCTCGGGATCGAACGCCAGGTTCATCGCTTTACGGTACCCACTAGATCGGCATGAGCCGGCGACGCCGCTTGTGCACGTTGAGGTAGGTGAGCGAGTCGGGCCCCGCCGACACCTGCCGGGGCGTCCCCTTGGGGATCACGAGGACGGTGCCGGGACCGACGCTGAGAGAGTCGTCGCCGCGGCGGACCTCGCCGCTCCCCTCGAGCACGACCATCACGACGTCGACTTCGTTGTTGGTGTGCAGGTCCACGCCCCGGTCCGGCTGCCAGGAGACGAGCGTGGCGTCGAGGTCCTCGCATTCGGTGCCCCAGAGCGCGCCGTTGCGGCGGACAAGGTCGTCGAGGCGAACGGCGTCCTTCATGGCTTCTGGTTGAGCCTCCGCTGGACGAGCTCCTCGCGTTTCGGGCTGTGGGTCCAGCGCCGCTTCTCCAGCTCGTGGGTGCCTTCGGCCAGCTTCGCGAGCTGCTCCTCGGTCGCATGGTTCTCGATCGCGACGAAGAAGCTGCGCTCTTCCCATCGAATATGGTCGTTCAGAGCCTGCCCGAGCGCGGCGAGGTGAGCAGGGGTGATATCGCCCGCTTCGACGGTTCCGGTCATCTCGGTGATCTGGGCGTGCTCCTCCAGCAGACGCCGGCGATCCTCGTCCGGTGCGAGGGGACCGAGAAGCCGTTCCTCCTCGTCGAAGTGGTCCTTCAGCTCGATCCGCCACGCCTCCAGGTAGTTCGCGGCGACCTCGGCACGGTGCTCTTG
>DASWVS010000395.1:0-4282 GCA_036401135.1 Fimbriimonas sp. | reverse complement strand
AGCGACAGCGTCGCCCGTTCGTTCGCGTCCAGGGTCACGATCGCCAACCCACTCTGGTCGAACACGGGATAGAGCATCGCCAGGAGAAGGTAGCTGGCTCCCTTTTGCGTTTGCACGTCCTCTTCGAGCGAGCGTAACCCTTCGGTGGCTCCGAGCGGATCATCCTGGTGGCTTCGGACCAAGGGCCACGCCCGGTTCCACGTCTGGAGATGCCGAGCCATATATGCCCGCAGATGCAGGCTCTTCGGCATCCCCTGCCGGCGGAGCCGTCGGGGATCGATCTTCTTCTTCTTGTCGTACAGATCGAGGTTCCGGATCGTGGCCACGCCCGTATAGATCTCTCCCCGCAAAGCGTGGACGAAGTCCGGCAGAGGACCGCGGCCCGTCAACTCGCGCTCGAGCAGCGCCAGCTTCGCATCGTCGTTCTTCCATTCACCCGCCAGTCGCTCCACGGTACCGAGGGAAATCCTCCGGACCGCAATGTGCACCAGCATCGAGATGAGGTTCGGCTCGGAACCGACCAACCGAGCCAGGCGGTTCTGAAGGCGCACGTTTCGAATCGCCGTTTCCGGGACACCCTTCTGAAGTCGGGCCCTGGCGTCAAGAACCTTGGAGATGTCTTTAACAGATGCCCACTCTGGGAAAAGCAGACCGGTGCCGAGGTCCCAGTCCCTGCCCATGTCCAACCCCGGCCTGGCTCCGATCGCTTCCGCTGCCTGGATGGCACGATCGAACTTCTCCAACATCCTTCGCGCATCGTCGGCCCGTCCTTCGCCCATCGCCCTCTCGAGCGATCGGACCTCCTCGCGGACGCCTTTAATCTTCCTCATCTCTGCGGCCAGCTGTCGCAGCGGCTCCGCCGCGTTCTCCTCCGGCTTCACCGGCGGATTCGGTGCTATGTCTGCGGCCGTCATCGGCAGGCCGAGCTCCCGCGCGCGCTTCTCGGCCGCCGGCAGCTGGGCGGCCGCCGGATACCAGTCCCACCACTGGAAGAACAGGTAGGCGCCTCCAACGATGGCGAAGAGGATGAGGGCGCCGAGGACCCCGAGGATTGCTACGATCGGGCGACGAGGCATACCGTTAGGATGACTCCTGGTGTGACGGAGTCGTCGCGACTCGCGCCAAGCAACGCAAGATCCGGCTAGAGGGACAGGGGAGGCGCGGTGGAATCCCGAACGTCGAGGGTGCAGGGGAACAGGCGGTGGTCGGAGCCGCTATCAAACCCCATCGCGCGTTCAACGAGGGTAGCGACCGCGTCATAGCCGAGGTTGAAGAGCGGTTGGTGGACGGCGGTGAGCTTGGGCATGGTCGTTTCGCAGTAGCTGGTCGAGTCGAAGCCGACGACCGAGAGTTCGTCCGGGAGCCAAAGCGCCTCCTTCGCCGCCTCTCGCAAGATGGCGCCCGCCAGAGCTTCGCTCGCGCAAACGATCGCAGTGAGTCCTTCTCTGGCGAGCCCGCGCCAACGTCCGGGCACGGCGTCGGCCTCATAGGCGATCGTCGGCCACGGCCGCAGTCCCTTGGAACGAACGGCGGCGGCCATCGCGTTCTCGCGGAGAGCGAACTCGGGCTGATCCAGGTTCCTATAGGTGACGAACGCGATGTTGCGGTGCCCAAGCATCGCGAGGTGCTCGACGGCGAGTTCCATGCCCTGGACATTGTCGCAGCCCATGCTGAGAGTATTGGTGCAGGCGCAGGTCTTTTCGGCGTGCAGGAGCACCAGCGGTATGGCTCGTTCCCTTGCGGCCTCGACCACGTCGTCGCGGCTCTCGAGCATGGACCACACGATTCCGTCGTAGCGGCCTGTATCGAGTGCGGAGAGCGGGTTCGCATGGCTGCCGATGGGTGCCAGGGCGAGGGTGCACCCTCGGTCGAAGGCGGCCGTCATCGCCCCATCCAGCAGGTTGGCGAAGTACTGCGAGTCGCCGGAGACCTTATAGTAGACCGGCATGGAGAAAAGGATCGAGTGGGCTCGTCCCGCGTGCGTTTCGATCGTTGCGGCGTCGGGTTGGTAGCCTAGCCTTGCCGCCACTTGATGGATCCGGTCGGCCTGATCGCCGGGGATGCGGAGGGAATAGCGTCCGCCGTGCAGAACCCGGAGCGCGACGGCGGGAGAGACCCCGGCCAGGGCAGCGATTTCAGGCAGGACGGCTTTCCCGTTGAGCGGCATCGGTTCCCTTAAGGTAGTTCAACGAAGGCTCTGGCGAGAAGCGATACGCGGCACAACCCGCAATCTTTGCCCTTTCGCGGGAAAGCCCAAAGTGGTAGAACAGATTCGAAGTTTTTTGCAGAAAGAGCTTGATTAATGGATTAATTGATGTATGATTAATCCATCAATCTACTCTGTCGGAAACCTTTCGGACGGTCAAAGAAAAAATGAGAGCGATCCAGAAAACCCTTATTGGCGTCGGCCTCGCGGCCGCGTTGGTCGTTGCCGGCTGCACCGGCGCCACCGACGTCAGCAAGCAGCCGTCCCAGGACGAGATCCAGGCCGGTATCCAGCGGCGATTGGATGCCATCGACAAAGATCCGAACATGACGCCTCAGGCGAAGGAGATGGCGAAGGCTCGCATCCAGGGCCAGGCGCCCCAGTCCGCCCTTGAGAAGAGCGCCCGAGAGAAGGGCGCCTCCGGAAACTAAACCCGAACCATGTCCCCGAAAGGCCGCCAGCGAACAGGAGCCATCACGCTCCGTGAGATCGCCGAAGAAGTCGGCGTCTCGACCGCTGCCGTGTCCAAAGTGCTCCACGGCCGGGGCGGGAACGTTCGCGTGAGCGACGCGACGGCCGTGGCGATCCGGGATGCGGCGCAGAGGCTGCGCTACACCCCGAACGCGCTCGCCCGCTCGCTGCGCATGAACCGCACCTTCACGGTGGGGCTCGTCTTCGAGAACTTCGGCGAGATCGCCGCAGGGCCGCTCTACTACGTGCACATGCTCGACGGCGTGGCCAGCGAGCTGTTCCGCAACCACTACCGGCTGACGATCCTCTCCGAGATCGACCACGGGCGGGCGGTCGAGACCGTGTGCGACGGCCGCCTCGACGGTCTGATCTGGTGCAAGATGCCGGAGCAGGCGGAGGTTCAGCAGGCGGTGATGTCGGGCAAGATCCCCTGCGTCGCCCTGAACGTCCCGCCCCCCAAGGAGTCATTGGGGATCGTCTACGTCTCCTGCGACAACGAAGGGGGATCCCGTCTCGTCGCCGACCACCTCGTCGGACTCGGCCACCGCCGGATCGCCTTCGTCCTGGAAAAGGGCGAGGAGAGCACCCCCGACGCGCGCGCCCGGCTCGCCGGTTTCCGAACCCACCTTGCCGCGCACGGCATCGACCTTCTCGAGGAGGACGTGATCACCTTCTCGAACACCGCCGCCGAATTCCGCTCATGGTCCGCCGCGCGAACCGGGCACACCGCCCTCTACGCCTGGAACGAGCGGATGGCGGCCGAGATTCTGCACCGGAGCCACGAGTGCGGCGTGCGGGTTCCCCAGGAGCTCTCCGTCGTGGGCTTCGACTCCACCCAGTTTTGCGAAACGACGATCCCGCGCCTGACTGCCGTCCGTCAGCCGATCAAGCCGATGGCGCAGGAGGCCGCGCGGATTCTGCTCGACCTGATCGAGGGCTGCGCACCTTCGACGTACTCGTCCCGCTTTCCCTGCGTCCTCGACGTCAGGGACTCGACCGCGGTCGCCTCGGCCGCAGGGATTCGCTGAATCCCCTATACTCAATGTAGAGGAAGGACTCTATGAATTATCGAAAAGCATTTACATTGATCGAGCTGCTCGTGGTCATCGCGATCATCGCGATCCTGGCCGCGATCCTCTTCCCGGTTTTCGCCCAGGCGAAGGAAGCTGCCAAGAAGACCTCCTGTCTCAGCAACATCAAGCAGGTGGCCCTCGGGCAGCTCATGTACGCCGGCGACTATGACGACGCCGTGGCCGTCGCCGAATACGGCGGAAACGACGCCGTCCCGCACGTGACGTGGACGACCACCGTTCACCCCTACATCAAGAGCGGCGACCTGAAGGCCGACACCAAGTTCGGGAACGCCAAGAGCACCGGCAAGTCCGGCGTCTACGCCTGCCCGTCCGCTCCCAAGAAAGATGAGGCCAACGCCGACGTCGAGGGCTACTCCTACGGCGTCCACCACGCGATCTTCGCCGACAACTACGGCGCCGGAGAGAGCTGGTTCAACTACAACACCCTCGCTTCCTCGCTGACCACCACGACCGTCGACGCTCCGGCCGACAAGGTCATGATGATGGAGAAGGGCATGAACTACTCCAACTG
>DASWVS010000394.1:0-3897 GCA_036401135.1 Fimbriimonas sp. | reverse complement strand
CGTGCCGCGTGTTCCGTAAAGCGCTCGAGGAGGGACACGGCTAGCGTTGTACCACTGCCGCGTGCGCGAGATCAAACCGTCGCTCCAGAGGACGGCGGCGAAAAACGGTGTTTTTACCAGGCTCGATGGGGCAATGCGATTCGACTTGGAAATCGACGAAAAAATGCGGAAAGCGGCGATACCCGAAGAAGAAGCGCTCTCACGGTGCAAGACGAGCAATGATCGGCGTTTCAGGTATCTTCAGGCAGTTCGACCAGTGTTGCTGCGAACAAAACCCATGATGGAATCCAACATACGCTGACGCCGCCCTGGCAGGCGGCCCGACGTGGCAGGCAAGCGAGCCTGTCCTAACGAGGAGGTGACCGCTGATGAGGACGGATGAAAAAGCGTTAGAGGAGCGCCTGCGCTCGCTCGCCCACGTCGACGATCCTGTCGTCGTTCGCCAAGCCCTGGAAGGGATCCGCGCGGAGGACCTCGCCGAGGGTTTCCAGCGCATCGACGTGGATGAAAGCCTCCATGTCCTTCAGCGGTTGGACGAGGAGACGGCCGCCGACATCCTGGTCGAGCTTCCCACCGAAAACGCGCGCCGGCTGATCAACGAGCTTCCCGACGCGACCGTCGCCCACTACCTCGACATCCTGCCGATGGACGACGCGTTGGAGCTTCGCGAGGAGCTCGATCCCGAGCGCTTCGAAGCGCTGCTGCACGTCATCCCTCGCGAGGACGCGCTCGAGATCCGCCGCCTGTTGAGCTACCCGGAGGAGTCCGCAGGCCAGCTGATGACCGAGGACTTTCTGGCGGTCGGGCCGGACGATTCGATGCTGGACGTGCTCGAACGAATCCGAACGACGCCGGAGGAGGAGTACGAGACGGTCAACACGATCTTTGTCCTGGACGAGCACCGGCACCTCCTCGGTCTGCTCTCCTTGAAGCACGTGCTGCGAACGCCGCCGATGGAGCTCGTGCGGACGGTGATGAAGGAGGACGTGATCACGGTCCGGACGGACACCCCGGAGGAAGAGGCGGCCCGAACGCTCGCCCACTACGGCTTCGCCGCCGTCCCCGTTCTGGACGACCGGGGCCGGATGGTCGGCATCCTGACCGCCGATGACGCCCAAGAGATTCTCGAGGAAGCGGAGACCGAGGACGTCCTCGCGCTCGGCGCCGTCACGGGAGACGCGGAGCCGTACCTGTCGCTGGGCACGCTGAGCCTCGTGAAACGGCGCCTGCCCTGGCTGCTGGTCCTGTTCGTGGCCGAGTTCCTGACGGGGTTCGTTCTGAGGCGCTACACCAGCCTCGCCGAGGAGGGCGGACGGACGACGCTCGCTCAGCTGATGTTGTTTGTGCCGCTTCTCATCGGCGCCGGGGGGAACGCGGGATCGCAGGTGACGACGACGATCATACGCGCTTTGGCTCTTGGCGAGGTCGGCACGCGCGACGCGGTCCTGATCTGGCGGCGTGAAATGGTCGTGGCCCTTGCGATCGGCGCGACGCTGGGGACGGTCGGATTCGGGCGCGCGCTCATGTGGGGGAGCGACTGGCGGGTCTCGACCGTTGTCGGACTCTCGCTGCCCGCGATCATCCTCTGGGCGACCTTCGTCGCGAGCGCCCTGCCGCTCGTCGCCAAGCGGCTGAACCTGGACCCGGCCGTGATGAGCGCCCCGTTCATCGCCACCTTCGTGGACGCGACGGGAATGATCATTTTCTTCGAGATCGCCCGACGAATCACTCCGTTCTGAGACCCGCTCAGGTAACAAGGCGGCATGGCTTTGACCGCCGAAAAGCTCCGACAGGCTCTCCCGCTCGTACAGCGGGCGGGCGTGGACGCCTGGATTACGTTCGTTCGCGAGACCTCGGCAGCTGGCGATCCGGTGCTGCCGCTCCTTCTGAACGGAGGGCTGACGTGGCAGAGCGCGCTGATCGTTTTCTCCGACGGCCGCACGGTTGCGATCGTCGGCAACTACGATGCCGACCCGCTCGCCGCCTCGGGCGACTGGAGCGAGGTCGTCCCCTATGTCCAAGGCATTCGCGAACCGCTCCAGGCGGCGCTGCGAGGGGCTACGACCGTGGCCGTGAACTACAGCCGGAACGACGTGATGGCCGACGGGCTCACGCACGGCATGTTTCTGACCCTCCAGGAATTGCTGCCGGGCATCGAGCTGCGCAGCGCCGAAGAGATCGTCTCCGAGCTCCGGAGCGTCAAGACGCCGGAGGAAGCGGAGCGCATCCGCCAGGCGATCCGCACCACCCAAGGAATCTTCGAGGAGATACCCCGCGTCGTCCGGCGCGGGATGTCCGAGCGGGATCTCTACGACCATATCCAGGCGCGGATCGAAGAACGGAGGCTCGGCTATGCGTGGGACAAAGCCGGGAACCCCATCGTGAACTTCGGCCCGCACTCCATGGTCGGGCACGGGGTGCCGTCGCCGGAGATCCGGCTGGAAGAGGGCCAGATCCTGCACATCGACCTGGGGGTCGTCGAGTGCGACTACTCGAGCGACTTGCAGCGGTGCTGGTTCGTTGGCGATTCGATCCCGGACGAGGTTCTTCAGGCCTTCGCATGTGTGAACAGCGCCCTGTCGGCCGGGGCACAGGCTCTAAGGCCGGGGGCACGGGGAGTCGACGTGGACGCAGCCGCTCGCGGTTCGTTCGTCGCGAACGGGTACGAGGAATACCTCCACGCCCTGGGCCACCAGGTCGGACGCCTCGCCCACGACGGCGGCGGCATTTTGGGACCCGCCTGGGAGCGGTACGGAAACACGCCTTTCCTTCCGGTCAAGGAGAACCAGGTCTACACGCTCGAACTGGGAGCGATGGTTCCGGGGCGGGGGTATCTGGGCCTGGAGGAAATGGTCCGCGTTCGGACGAACGGGGTCGAATGGCTCAGCGACCGGCAGCTCAGCCTTCCGACGCTATCGCTCGCGCGTTAGCTCGGACCAGTCGCTGACCGTCTTCCAGCCGCCGTCCTTCCATTGCTGCATCATGGTGCGGTACCGATCGTCGTCCAGGAACTCCATCTTGACGATCCACCGGTTCGGCTTACCGACCAGAGTGTCGAACTCGTACACGAGGACCCGATCCTGAAGCGTGACATGGCCGAAGTAGACGGTCTCGCCATGGAGGTCGAGGTAATACACTTTGTCCTTTCGGGGGTCGATCCCGAACCGGGCGTTCATCGTCATGCCGCCGGTCGGAAGCTTGACCGTTGTCTCCCCCACCAGGAGCCTGCCACTCTCTTTCGGTTCGAACTTCTGGACAACGGCTCCGTTCGCGGACGTCCATCGCCCTCCGGCGAGGCGGTTCAGCTCCTTCATGGTGTCTTGGGTCGATCCTGTTGCCGATAGGGCGAGGAGTGGTAGGAATATCGAATAGGAAAGCATGGCTGCACCACCTGAAGTTGGTCTCGGTCAAACGCCCTCGGTCATCTGACAGAGAGGCAATGATATCGCAAAAAGGGAGGCGATGCAAAGTCTGTCGGCTCCAGACCAAGCTTTTCAGGAAGCGTTGGTCAAAGCGCGAACCCTTGGGTCTATCGGGCAAAAAGGGGTGCGATGATCACGACTGCCAGCAGCAAGAGCCCTGACGCTATCGCGAGTCCAACGTATAGGATTTTCAGAGCCTTTGGCGCCTCTAACCTCCCGATCGGCATCGCGAAGACCAAGAAGGCGATCAGGGGGAAGACGACCGTCAGCAGCAGGACCTGCCAGACCGGTCCGCCCCAGGTTTTTCGGAAGCAGGTCCAGTAGTCCGGGGACGTCTCGGGCAGGCCCGGGGGCTTGGGACGGGGGTATGCCCCGTCGAGGTTGATCTGCCTACTATGCGGCTTTCCCAGGACTCCGCTCCAGCGCCAGCTTCAGGACCTGGTCGGCCCTCTTGACGAAGTGCGTCGTGAGTTTG
>DASWVS010000393.1:0-3939 GCA_036401135.1 Fimbriimonas sp. | reverse complement strand
CCCCGTGTCGCCCATCTGGAAGGTGAACCCCTACTCGGCGGTCGCCAACGTTTCCGAAACCTTCATGTCGACGAACGCGAAGTTCCCCGACCTGTGGGCGGGAGACAGCAAGGACTTCCTGATCAACGGCCAACTCGCCTGCGGCTTCATGGCGGTCGGATACTATCGCTGGACCTGGGACGACCCCTCGCGACCCGCCGATCCAAATGCCTTCGGAGCGTTCAACGGGCGCGACAACTACGTGTACATGGACACCCATGCGAACTCGCGCAAGATGTTCACCACCTGTCCGCATGAATGGACCAAGGAGGACGACGCGTCCGTCGACCCGATCGCAAGCTGCCGCAAGTAGGCGGCGAGAGGCCGACATATGAAAAAAGAGATCAATCCTGGCGTCTTCGCCGCCGTCATCGCCCTGATCGTTCTGGTGGTCGGTGCCTTCATCTACCAGAGGGTCAGCGCCCGGCCAGTCGACAGCTGGGACACGATGTCGGAAGACACCAAAGCCAAGATCGGCGCGGCTTACGGGGCAAGACCCGGAGCCCAGCCGCCGAAGTAATCGATGGGGGCAGCTGCGGCTGCCCCTTCGTTTGTCTTGAACGACAAGCCTTGCCAGCCCGTCATCGCCCGAGGGTCCGCCCGCACGCGGCGCCTGGCGGCGGGCTCAAAGCTTGCTCTTCGAAACGATCTGCCGGGCCGGAAGACCCCGAGAATCGATCTCGGCGTCCTCTACTCGAACGATGGGAGCGGCGATGAGATCGTCGGCGTCCAGCCGAAAACGGCGTTCTATCCCTTCCATCCCGACGCCAAATCCAAGAACTGAACATGCCCCTGCTCGCCGCGTTGATCCTCGTCATGAACCTCGCTCCCGCCGACACATTCGTCCCCGTCCGCACCGTCAAGGTGTCCCAAGTCACCGGCGACTTCGACCGGGAGCGAAAGTTGCCAACGCTCAACCTCGCGGAATCCCGGTACGGCGTCCGCGGCATCGATCTGGGCGCCTCCTTCGAGCACGATGGCAAGCTGGTCTTCCTCTTCGGAGACACCTGGCCGGTCGGCAGACATACGCCGGACCGGCCGATCGACGGCGACGCGATCGCCGTGAGTTCCGACACGAATGGGGAGGACGGGCTCCACCTGAGCTTCCTGACCGCCGACGACGGCAAGTACCTCGCGGTCCAGATCCCGGGCGTGTCGCTCAAGGGCTTCGAAGTGCCGAACGGCGGGTTCAGCCACGGAGGAGCCATGTACGGCTTCTACACCACCGACGCCACCTGGCTTCCGAACGAGTTCTTCATGGGACGCTCGATCCTGGGCCGCAGCACCGACGGCAAACGGTGGGAGTTCGTCAGGGACGTGTCGAAGGACAAGTTCATCAACATATCCCCTTGGGCGGTGGACGCGTCCAAGGTTGCCGGCCTGCCGGACAGCAAGGGCAAGGGGCTACTCATGTGGGCAAGCGGCAGGCGCTACCGCGCAAGCGACCCTTTCCTGGCCTACACGCCGCTCGATCGGATCCATGAAGGATCGGCGATGCGCTACTGGGCAGGGCCAGACAAGTGGAGCGACTCGGAAGGGGAAGCCAAACCGCTGTTCGCTCACCCCCACATCGGCGAGATCTCGGTTGGCTGGTGCGAGCCGCTCAAGACCTGGATGATGCTCTACAACAGCGGCGAACCGAGAGGGATCCACATGCGCACCGCCCCCAACCCCTGGGGTCCCTGGAGCGAACCCAAGATCGTCTTCAACCCTGACGACGGCTACGGCAGGTTCATGCACGTGAGTTGGAAGGATCGAAAGGTCGACGAGGTGCACGATCCGGGCCGCGAGAACGAGTACGGCGGAGAGTACGGCCCCTACATGATCCCGAGGTTCTTCCGCAAAACGTCCGGTGGAGCAACGATCTACTATTTGCTTTCGACCTGGAACCCCTACCAGGTGGTCCTCATGCGGACCGATCTCGAGCGGAAGCCGGCCCCGGTGGGCCGATAAAGGGCAGCCTGTTGCCGGGGCTGCCCTTCGTGGCGACTAGATGACCTCGAGGGAGTCGCGATCCGGCAAGGCCGGGAACGGAGCCGTCGGCAAGGTCTGGTACCAGTAGGCGACGCTGGCGATGTCGTCCTGCAACGGCAGGTACCGTCCTCCCGCCCGCCAACCCAGCGCCTGGATCGTGACCCTCAGGTCCTTGTCGAAGCGAACCGGATCCATGATGTGCCAACGGTACATCCCGAAGCGGGTGTTGGCGACGTAGTGGCCGTCCGGCTGAATGACCTGAGGCAAACCCGCATAGGGGGTCGTGAACGGCGTGTATTCGATCGACTTCACCCCATACCGGCTCACGTGCTCGGAGTCGAAGTCGTAGGAACCGCAGAAGTAGTCCTCGGTCCCGGTCCCGCAGATCGTCGGGAAATCGGTATCCCCGTCCATGAAGAACTTGATCTCGCCTTCGCCCCACCAACCGTTGTTGTTCACCTGCCAGGCCATGTAGGTCCCGACATATTGGCCCTTCCCTTCCACGCCTTCGAGGATCGTGTAGTCCTCCTTGTAGGGCAACGGATTGGTGCGCCGGAACTGGGCATGGAAGTAGGCGGCGTCCTCGGGGACCTCGGTGAGCGTGTAGTTGATCTGGTAGTAGAGCGTCATCGCCTCGATGCCGATGTTGGTCATCGTCATCCGGCAGCGCTTGCGGAACGGCATCTCCCAGTAGCAGTTGAAGGCGCTTCCTGGATTGACGCACACGGGGAGCGAGCTGACCTGGGCGTATCTCTGCCACCCGCAGGCGAAAAAGTCGCCCACCGGGCACTCGACGGAGGGCTGCTCCTGGTCGTCCCAATAAATCCGGAGGATCGTAAACCGCCAGTGGCCGGTCGGCGTCATCCAGATCTGTTGGATCGCGCCGGGACCCTCGATGTTGGCGATCTCGCGCTCTTCTCCGACGTCGATCCGGATCGAAGGAGAGATCTTCCAGCCTCGTCCGAGGTCTCGCGCACAGGAAGCGCCCGTGCCCTCGGTGGCCATACCGGCTTTGCCCTTTTCACCCGTAAAGTTCTCCGGGGAAATCGACCGCGTCTTCGCGGAAGACAGCAGAGAGATGTTGCCCAGATGGAGTCCCAAACCGTTGAAGCCCATGCCAACACTATAGGCGTTTGATTTCGCTGGGAGCAACGGTTCTTCAACAATAGGTGGGGTTAGAAGATTAAGGGTGCATAAAAAGGAGGCCGAGCTGCGCCTATCGGCGCCGGCGGCGTCCGCCGCCGCCGCCAAGGAGCCCGCCGAGGATTCCTCGCACGAGTTCGCGGCCGATCTGTGAACCGGCACTCCGCATGACGCTCTTCGCCATCGACTCCAACGGAGTGTCGGTGCGGCGCGACGGCGCCCGCGGCCGGGGCTCGCGACGCGTCGGCTCCTCCGTCTGGACAGGCAGGTCAGGCTGGCGCTCCTGCGCCCGGCCCTTCAACTGCTCATAGGCCGACTCGCGGTCGATCTCCCGGTCGTACTTGCCCGCGAACGGGCCGGAAGCCAGGGTCTTGGACTTCGCTTCTTCGTCGGCCGGTCCCACCCGGGACTCGGGAGGAACGATCTTGGTTCGTTCGACGATCGTCGGAATCCCCCTCTCGTCCAGGACCGAAACGAGCGCCTCGCCCACGCCGAGGGCCGTGATCTCCGCCTCGGTGTCGAACTTCGGATTCGGGCGGAAGGTCTCCGCCGCGGCACTGACCGCCTTCTGGTCGCGCGGCGTAAACGCGCGCAGGGCGTGCTGGACGCGGTTGCCCAGTTGCCCCAGCACCGCATCAGGGATGTCCAACGGGTTCTGGGTGACGAAGTAAACGCCCACTCCCTTGGAACGGATGAGGCGCACGACCTGCTCGACCTTCTGGACCAGGGCTGGAGGCGCGTCGTCGAAGAGCAGGTGCGCCTCGTCGAAGAAGAAGACCAGCT
>DASWVS010000392.1:0-2725 GCA_036401135.1 Fimbriimonas sp. | reverse complement strand
AAAGCCGGGATCGCCGCACCGACTTTCGGACTTTATGGAAGAACGATCGGTGAGAACCTCCTTCTTCCTAACGCCTCCGCAAGAAGGGGCTTCCATGCCTAACGCGCGAGGTCGGTATGCTCGGCGCATGCGCACCGCTTCGCTCGATTTTCTGAAAGCCATCGTCAACGTGCCGTCTCCCTCCGGTTTCGAAGAGCGCGCGGCGGAGGTCTATCGAGGCTACGTCGAGCCGATCGCCGACGAGGTGAGGACGGACGTTCACGGGAACGTCTACGCGATCCTGAACCCGCAGGCCGAGATGAAGGTGATGCTGGCCGGGCACATGGACGAGATCGGGTTCATCGTCCACCACATCGACGACAGCGGGCTCCTCTACTTCTCCGGCATCGGCGGGCACGACAGCACGATCCCGATCGGCCAGCGGGTGTGGATCCACACTCGAGACGGCCAGGTGACCGGCATCATCGGCCGCAAGGCGGTCCATCTCCTGGAGGAGGACGAGCGCAAGAAGAAGCCCGAGATCAAGGACCTGTGGATCGACATCGGCGCATCGAACAAGGACGAGGTCAAGGAGGCGGGCGTCCGGCTCGGAGACTGCGTCACCTACCAGTACGAGTTCCAGATGCTGCTCGGCGACCGGGCGACCGCCCGCGGGTTCGACAACAAGATGGGTTCTTTCATTGTCGCCGAGACGCTGCGGCTGCTGAAGGAGGACGGGGGGCTGGACCCCGGCGTCGGCGTCTACGCCGTCGCCACCGTCCAGGAAGAGGTTGGTCTGCGCGGCGCGCGGACGGCGGCTTACAACATCGGCGCCCAGAGCGGTCTGGCGGTCGACGTGAACCACGCCATCGACTATCCCACCGTCAGCAAAACCCGTCATGGCACGATGGACGTGGGCAAGGGTCCCTCGCTCACCGTCGGCTCGAACTCAAACCCGATCGTCAACCGGATGGTGTGCGACGCCGGCGACGAGGACGGCATCCCGTATCAGATCGACGTGTCGCCGGGACCCACCGGGACCGACGGCAACGCGATGCAGCTGAACATGGGCGGCATGGCGGTGGGGATCATGGGGGTTCCGCTGCGGTATATGCACACCCCGTGCGAGCTCCTCTCGCTGAAGGACGTCGAGGACTGCGCGCGGCTCATGGCGGCATATTGCCGGCGGGTCAAACCCGACACCGACTTCAGGCCGCGAATTCTCTGATCTGAAACCGACGCGGCTCTGCCACCGGTCTCGCTAAGGGCGACGAACTTTCACTTTCTTCTGAAAGTTCTGTCTCGATCTGTCACAATAGGGACGAAATGCCGGCTCGAGCGGATGAGGCGATTTGGCAGACCGAGGGGGCTCGGAAGCGGACGGCGGTACAGCGCATGTTCGGCGAGATCGCGCCGACCTACGATCTGCTCAACGGCCTTATGTCGCTCTCCCTGCATCGCCGCTGGCGCGCCTTCGCCGTCGGAAAGCTTGCGCTAAAGCCTGGTGCCCGGGCTCTTGACGTCTGTTGTGGGACCGGCGACTTCATGGTTCCGCTCCGAAAGGCGGTCGGGAGTCAGGGTCGGGTCGTCGGGATCGACTTTTGCCTGCCGATGCTAGAGGTGGCGAAGCGAAAGCTCTTTTCCCCACCCCCTACCCCCTCCCCATCTCGCCTTCAGCGAGACGAGGAGGGGGGGCTGGCACTCGGCGACGCGTGCCAACTGCCGGTGCGGAGCGGGTCGTTCGACGCGGTCAGCGTCGGGTGGGGCATCCGCAATGTGCCTGACATCGACGCCGCCCACCGAGAGCTGGTGCGGGTCCTTCGGAACGGCGGCCGGTTCGTGTCGCTCGACATGGCCCGACCGGAGAACCCCGCCGTGCGCGTTGTTTCCGAGTTCGTGTTCCAGAAGATCGTGCCCAAGCTCGGTTCGCTCTTCGGGAAGACGGACGCCTACACCTACCTGCCCAAGAGCACCGAGCGCTTTTGGACCCGCGAGCAGCTGGCGGCTTCCATGGAGAGGGCGGGCCTGGTGGATGTCGGCCACCGGAACCTCATGCTCGGCAACATCTGCATCCATTGGGGGCGAAAGCCATGACTGCGACCGTACTTTCCATCACCAAAGGCTCGATCCAGCCGGACCTGCTCGAATCGATCTCGGACGAGGTTGCGCGCGTCGAGGAGGAGCTCCAACGCCAGGTCGGGTCCCAGATCGAACTTGTTCAGAAGGTTGGCCGGCATACGCTGAAGGCGGGCGGCAAGCGGCTTCGCCCCGCGTTGGTCACGCTCGCCGCGCGAGCGACCGGTCTGGAATTCGATCCGGAGCGGACGCGGCGACTGGGCGCGTGCATGGAGCTGATCCACATGGCGACGCTCATCCACGACGACGTCGTGGACAACTCCTCGACCCGTCGAGGCCGGCCGACGGCGGCCGTCGAGTTCGGAAACACTGCCAGCATCCTCTCGGGGGACGTGCTCTTGGCGAAGGCGATGCTGCTGCTGGCCCAGGACGGCGACCTCGATATCATCCGATGCGTTTCCGAGGCGGTGGTCGACCTTGCCGAAGGCGAGGTGCGCGAACTCGAGGTGCGGGGCGAATTCGACCTCGAGGAGGAGACCCATCTGGAGGTGCTGCGCCTCAAGACGGCGACGTTCATCGCCGTCTGCTGCGAGGTCGGCGCCATCGTGGCCGGAGCGGCCTCCACAGTCCGACAGGCGCTCCACTCGTATGGGAACCAAATCGGCATGGC
>DASWVS010000391.1:0-4876 GCA_036401135.1 Fimbriimonas sp. | reverse complement strand
CTCGGGAAGAGGACGAACTCGCCGTCCAGCAGACCGACCCGGACGCCTGCGACCGGGTATTTGAACGGAATGTCGCTGATCGTCAGCGCCGCGCCGGCGGCGCAGATCGCCAAAACGTCGGGCGGATTCCCCTGGTCGACGGCAAACGGCATGGAGATGACCTGCACCTCGTGCCGCAGCCCTTTGGGGAACAGCGGCCGAAGGGGCCGGTCCATCAATCGGCTGGTGAGGACCGCTTTCTCGGACGGGCGCCCGCCGCGCTTCATGAAGCCGCCGGGGATCTTGCCCACCGCGTACTTGCGCTCTTCGTAGTCGCAGACGAGGGGAAGGAAGTCGATGCCCTCACGGGCATTCTCGGACATGGTCGCCACCCCAAGGATGACGGTCTCCCCCATTCCGAGGAGAACGGCGCCGCCGGCTTGTTTGGCGACGCGTCCGGATTCAAGGAAGAGGGTCTTGCCCCCCACCTCGAACTCGTGGGTATGGATCATTCAGTTGCCTCCGATTATCGGGGCCGGACTTCGCGGATGCCGAGGCGCTTGATCAGTTCGCGGTACTTGACCACGTCCCGATTCCGGAGATAGGCCTCAAGGCGCCGTCGCTTGCCCACGAGGAGCAGCAACCCGCGTCGCGAGTGGAAGTCCTTCTTATGGGTGCGAAGGTGGTCCGTGATCTGGAGGATCCGGGCCTGCAGGATCGCGATCTGAACCTCTGCGGAACCAGTGTCCCCTTCGGAGGTTGCGTTCTCGGCGATCGCTTTTTGCTTGAGTTCAGGATTCAGCGGCATGTTTTGAAGTTTTGTCGGCCTCTTGTGGTTTTGTCGAAACGAGGCCGATTCGGCATTGTCAGCCGCTCAGTGCAGCGTCCCGTAGGGCGCTCCAGTCAACGGCAAACGCGCCACACGGCCTCAACCGGTGTTTATACCCGATTCTTCGTCGGAGGAAATCTATCCATCCAGCGCCCGTTTCGTCGCCATCCTCGCCTGGACCTCGAAAAGGTTGGCCCTGAACCCGTATTCGGGTAGGCGCGATCCGACCGTGCGGCGCATCCGTTACCCTTTCCGAATGGTCACGGGGCGGTAAAAGAACCAGGAAACTGCCGCATCATAATGTCGATATGACCGCCGCCGTTCTCGGATCCGGAAGCTGGGGCACGGCGTTGGCCATTCTGCTCGCCCGAAACGGGCATCGGGTCGCCCTCCTGGGAAGGGACATCGCGGAGATCGAGGACATCCGCACGCACCGCGAGAACCGGCGCTACCTTCCCGGCTTCGAACTCCCGGCGCAGATCGTCCCGAACCTGCTTCACCACGACCTGCAAGAGGTGGAGATGACTGTCATCGCCGTCCCTTCGGCCGCGGTGCGCGAGGTCGTCGCCGAAGTGGGCGGCCGCCACCCTCTGGTCGTCGTGTGCTCGAAAGGACTGGAGCCGGAGACCTCCCTGCCGATGACGGAAGTCGTCCAGGAGGTGAAGCCCGAAGCCATGGTCGGCGTCCTCAGCGGCCCCAACCTCGCCGTGGAGATCGTTCGAGGCATCCCGACGGTGGCGATTTCGGCGTTCGCCGATCAGGAAGCCGCCGACACCGTGCTCGACGCCTTCTGCAGCCCCACCTTCCGCGTTTCGACCTCCGACGACGTCGTTGGAGTCGAGGTCGCCGGCGCCCTCAAGAACGTCCTTGCGATCGGGGCGGGCATGTCGGACGGCCTCGGGTTCGGCGATAACACGAAAGGCGCCTTCCTCTCGCGAGGACTGATGGAGATGAGCCGGCTCGGCGAGGCGATGGGCGGGCGGCACTCGACGTTCCTCGGTCCTGCCGGCGTCGGCGACCTGTTCGCCACCGCTGCCAGCCGGCTCTCGAGGAACTACCGCGTCGGCCGCAAACTCGGCGAAGGAGCGACCCTGGACGAAGCCTTGCGCGAGGTCGGTCAGGTCGCCGAAGGGGTCCCCACCGCCGTGGCGGCGCTCCAGTTGGCGAAGGAGCACCGGGTCGACGTGCCCGTTTTCGCCGCGGTGGAAGCGGTCATCAACGGACGCCTCGCCCCGCCAGAGGCGGTCGCGATCCTCATGGAACGGCCCCGTTAGGCGCTCTCCAACAGTTTTTTACGCTCGAAACGACATGATCCGCAGACACGCACCGGCTTCAAGGCGCCGATATTCTGGTTATGGGTGCGTTAGCGGCAACGCCAGGGGTCCTCACCAAGGTGATCGAGACGGACCTCCGAACGCACGTGGTGCAGACGCTGGAGGGTCCGAGGGACTTCTACGGGCACCCCCTCGACGAGCACGGGCTGATCGGTCCGCAAGTGATGGTGAGCACCCTCCACCCCGACGACCAGGAGAGGTTCATCGAGATCGCCGAACGGAGCGAAACCCTTCGCCCGGGCGAGGAGCTCCGCTACGAGCTTCGGGTGAGGCACCGAGACGGCTATTGGGTTCTCGCCAAGTGCCGGTCGGTGCCCAAGGAATGGGACTATCGGGGGTTCGTGGTCGTCATTCGATCCGAGGTCGAGATGGTGCCCTACTCGAGCGGGCTCCCGATCTGAACCGAGCTACGGCTTGGCCCCCTCACGGATCCAGTCTTCGATGGCTTTGATCTGCTCGGCCGTCAACGGCTCCCCCTTCGGAGGCATCCGATCCATGCCCCTTCCGTGGATCGCCTTGACGATGAGGCTCTCGTCGGGCTTACCGGGAACGACCACCGCTCCGTGCTCGCTTCCCTTCATCACCGACTCGAAGGTCGCGAGCGTCAGGTCCTCCTTCGGACGCGTGGTTCCGTGGCAGCCGACGCACCTTTGGGCGAAGATCGGTTGGACGGACGCGAAGGTCGTACCGGCCTCGGTCGGAGGAGTCCCTTCCGGCTTGTCGAGGGGTGGGGTCTCAGGGTTTGCCGCAGGTTCGTTCGTTGCGGTGTCGGAATCGCTCTGGCAGCCGATCAGGGCAGCGGCGAGGGCCGCGAGAAGGAGTCTTTTCATGCTTGTGTGGTCCTAACTGACGTATTGGGGTTCGAAGATGGGCGTGAAACGCTCCCCGGAACGGGAGACGGTGCGTGCGTCCATGTAGCAAACGCTGAAGGCGCGCCGCGACACCGCCGTGCGGTTCACGTCGGAACTGTGGAGAAGCCAGTTGTGCAGCAGGACGCATTCGCCCGGATCAAGCTCGAGGTGCTCGACCTTTTCCGGCCGGCAATACTCCTTCGCTTGCGCGTCGGTCAGGAACCCGGAAGGGTGCTCCGGGTTGATCAGACCCATGCGATGGCTCCCCCGGATCACCTCGACGCATCCGTTGGCCTTCGTCGCCGGATCCAGGGCGGTCCAAGTGGTGATCAGGGGCTGACGGTCAAGATCGATCCACGCATCCTGATGCCAGGGGAGCTTGGTGCCTTTGTTCGACGGCTTGTTCATGAACATCGCCCGGAAGCACGAGATCGGCGTCTCTTTGCCGTACGTGCGGGCGCAGATGTCGCGGAACAGGTCCCGGCGGACGAACTCGCCGAACAGGTCGTCGTGCTCGAGGTTCTGGATCTTGCGGTACTCCAGCGTCGATCCCTTGTGGCCCATGCTCTGGACGCCGGCATCGCCATACGCTCCCGTCTGGCTGTCCAGTTGCATCAGCAGCCGGTCATAGTCCACCGTCGCCTCGCCCAGCATGATCGCGTCGATCCGCTCCTGCAGCGCTCTGAGGTCGCTGTCGGAAAGCACCTTTCCCAGCTTCAGAAAGCCGTCTTCCTCATACCTTTCCCACATCGCATCGGTAAGCATGGCTTCCATGATAGGACAAGACACGAAAAAAGGGCGGGAGTTCCCCGCCCTTTCGAACCGACTTGATACCGTTCGGTACGCTACCGCTCAGTCGACCTTCGCCAGTTCGGCCTTGAGGGTGTTGATCGAATCGATGTTCTCGGGATCGACCTGGTTCAAGGCGGCGAGATAGATTGAGACGTAATCGCCGAAGAAGGTGAGGGTCAGGAGCTTGGAGAGAAGCGCTTCACCCCTCGCCTGAACCTCGTGGAACTCGGCGAGGCTGCCGATAAGCTTCTTCGTCACCTTGTAGCGAGTCTTCATCTTCTCGCTTTCGGTTCCGTCGGAGAGCGTGACCACCACGTATTTGCCGACCCCCTGCTTGCCGGCGCCGACCCATCCCAGGATCTCGTTGTGGTTCAACTCGGGGAACGCGTTGTGGAAGCACAGGTTCTTCGCGTTCTCGTTGATCTGGCCCCGCCACCGGTTTGCGATCAATCCCTGCCAGGAGCCGAGGCCGTACAGGATCCCGAGCTTTCCATAGAGCGCCTGGGCGATCTCCTTCGGCTGCGCGTCCGTCCCCTCGACCGACCACGCCGAGACCCCCGCGTCAAGCGCGTCGAAAGCCTCCTGGAACGGCTGTTCCGGCAGGACCTTGAGCCGGACGCACATATCGACCACCGGGATCAGCAAGTAGCCCAGAGCGGTTCGTGGGGGCTGGCCGCCGGGGACCTGGATCACCGGGTTGCCGTCCTCGTCCGCCTTCTCCTTGAGCTTGCCGCCGCTGGTGACGCAGATGATCTTGGCGCCCGCCTTCTTGGCGTCCTCGTAGGCCGAGAGCGTCTCCTCGGTGTTGCCCGAGTAGCTGCAGCAGAAGACGACGTCGCCAAGGCCGACGTACTTGGGCAGGTGGTAGTCGCGGTTCACCAGGAACGGAGTCGCCGCCTGCTCTTCGAACAGGGCGCGAACGAAGTCGCCCCCGGCCGCCGATCCGCCCAGCCCGGTGAGCAGGACCAGGTTCGGTCTATTCGACAGCGTGGGCGCCTCGACCTGCCGGGCAAGGGCCAGGGCCTCGCGGCACTGCTTGGGAAACTCGTCCGTGTACTTCAGCATCCCCTTGGGGTCGATCGCGGTCACGG
>DASWVS010000390.1:0-9264 GCA_036401135.1 Fimbriimonas sp. | reverse complement strand
GTGTTCGTCACCGACGTCGCCCCCTACTCCTCCAACGATATCACCGAAGCGTCGCTCAAGGCGATGAACGCCAAAAAGTAGCGGCCTGGAACCGCGGTGTTAGCGCGTTCGGGCGTTGCGGCCAACGGCCGCAACGCCTTGGGACGTTATCACCGCAACACCGCCCGCCGTGGAGCGTCAGAACGGGTACACCATTGCGAAAGCTGCAGGGACCCGTTCATCTATGAATCAATCTCGTTTCCAACTGCTCGGTTGGTTTCTCTTCGTCGCGACCTTCGGCGTCTTCGTCGCCACCGGTTTCCAGGACAACACCACCAAGATCGGCGTCGTCGACATCTCCAAGGTGGTCGAGAACAGCGACTTCGGCAAGCAGAACCAGGAAACCTTCAACGCGATGAAGAAGTCGCGCGAGGATCTCCTCGAGTTCATCGACACCTACCGCGTGCTCACCCCCGAGCAGGCGACCCAGCTTCGCGACATCAGCCTGAAGCCGAACCCGTCCAAGGAGGAGTCCGCCACGCTCGAAACGACCAAAGCGTCGATCGTCGCGTCGAACAAGAAGTGGCAGGAACTGAGCACCAAGACCAACCTGACCCAAGAGGACAGGGTGCTGATCGAGGACTACGCGAAACGCAGCCAGACGATGAACGAGGTGGCCCAGCGCTGGTTCCGCGAGTTCACGAACGACATGCAGACGTGGGCGGACAAACAGAAGCTCACAAGCATCGAGAAGGCGCGGGCATCGATCCAGGAGGTCGCGAAAGCCCAGGGGTACAGCGTGGTCTTCGAGGTGGGCGTGGCGCCCTACGGAGCGAACGACCTCTCCGACGCGGCCTTGGCCAAAATGAACGAGAAGAAGTAGCAAGGGGGCGAGCTTTGGGGCGGTTCGATGCACTGAGACGAAGGTTCGTTTGCCTGACCGGATTCGCCGTCGTCGCTTGCAACGCCCCTTCCAAGGAGGTTTACGTCGACGTAGAGTCCGTGCTTGCCCGCGACGCCCTTGCTCGGCGTCGCGAAATCGACGTCCCATCACCCCCGAAGCCGATCCCGGCGACGACCGTCCTGCGGCCCGGCCGTTCGGCGATTTCGCTCCGCGATCCCAGCCGATCCAGCGAGAAGGACGTGCGCCGGGCGATTCAAGAGCGGCAGCACGAGGACTATCTCCGCCTGGTCGCGAGGCTGCGAGATTTCTACTCGGCCGACGCGCTGCGGTTCGAACAGGAGCAGCTGAGAGCGGGCGGAATCCAGTCCGTCGAAGCTTTCGAGCGGGCCAACGAGCGCATCCGCGAGGTCTTCGTCCGGTACGGAGAGGAGAGAGCCCCGCTCGTGGCGGACCTCGCCCTTCTCGTCGGCTTCCCCGACCCGAACCCCGAAGGGGTGACGCCCTCGGTCCCGCTGGGCAACGTCGACCGGCAGCGGCTGGCGAAGGCGAACGAGCTTCGCCAGCAGATCCAGATTCTCGAAGCCGAGTTCGACCAGAAGGTGGCGGCGATCCTGGGCGAGGTCGAGACCGAGAACGCGGCGCTCCTCGCCGACCTTCGCGAGCGTATTCGTAAATATCGCGTCGAAAACGACGCCAAGGCGGAGCGGGACGCCGCCCAGCAGGTTCAAGAGGACGTCCGTGCCCTCGGCCTGCAACTCACCGAGCAGGTTCGGCTGACGCTGCCGGGCGTGCCGACCCAGGCAACGACGCTCCCCGCCGCCCCTGCGCCGAAACCGGCGCCCGAGGTAAGTTCTGCCGGGATCCTCACGAGCTTGGAAGACAGGAGGCTGCTGGTCGGGCGCCAGGTCCAGATCTGGTCCGCGCAGCGTCGATACCAGATCGTCGACAGCCCGAACCAAGGCCAGGACCTCACGGACGAGTTCATCGCATGGAGAAAAGACCTTCTTTCTGGACGCTAGCCGAACTCTCCGAACTGCTCGGGGGCGAGTTGCGCGGACCGGGTGACCTTCGCATCTGCCGCGCGGCTCCCGCCCACTCGCAGGACGCCGAAGGCCTGACCTTCGCCTCCAGCGAAGCCTTCCTGAAGACGGCGGAGGCCTCGGGCGTGGGGGCGGTGCTCGTCCCCTTCTCGGCTCCGCCCGTCTCGAAGCCGGCGATCGCGGTCGAGAACCCCCGCGAGACCTTCGGACGGTTCCTCGCGATGTGCCATCGGCCCCTGCCGTTCGAGGCGGGAATCCACCCGAAGGCGGACGTCTCGCCGGACGCCGACGTCGATCCGACCGCCTCGGTCGGAGCGTTCGCGGTCATCGAACGAGGGGCGAAGTTGGGAAGGGCGTGCCGGGTTTACCCGTTCGCGTATGTGGGGGAGGGTTGCGTATTGGGTGCCGGCGCGGTGGTCTTCCCTCACGCCGTGCTTTACCAGAACGTCCGCCTCGGCGATCGGGCGATCGTCCACGCGGGCGCGATCCTCGGGGCCGACGGGTTCGGCTACGTATGGGACGGGCAGCGACAGGTGAAGATCCCCCAGGTGGGGGGAGTCGAGATCGGGGAGGACGTGGAGATCGGCGCACTGACCGCCGTGGACCGGTCGACCGCCGGAGATACCGTCGTCGAGCGCGGGGTCAAGCTGGACAACCTCGTCCAGGTCGGCCACAACTCCATCGTCGGCGAACATACCGTTGTCGCGGCGCTGGTGGGGATCAGCGGCAGCACCCAGATTGGAAAGCGCGTGACCCTCGCCGGGCAGAGCGCGACCAGCGACCACGTGAAGATCGGCGACGACGTCGTGATGGGCGGCCGGACCGGCGTCACCAAGGACGTCACGGAACCCGGCACGTACTGGGGCCTTCCGGCACGGCCCATCGGCGAAACGATGCGTATCATGGCGCTGCAGGCCAAGCTTCCGTCCCTTTACGAACGGTTGAAGGCACTGGAAAAGAGGGTGGCGGAATTGGAGGGGGGAGACTAGTGGTCTATCGGCGAAAGACGTTGGCGAAGGAGGTTCGGCTCGAGGGCCACGGCCTCCATACGGGCGAACCGGTCAGGTTGACGATCCATCCCGGCGAGAGCGGCATCCGCTTCCGGTACGGAGGATCGAGCGTCCTGGCGACGCCCGAGAACGTGAGCGACACGACGCGCAGCACCCGGGTCGGCGAAGTGGGCACGGTCGAGCATCTGATGAGCGCGTTCGCCGGGCTCGAGGTCACCGACGCGGAGGTCGAGGTCGACGCGCCGGAGCTGCCCGGGCTGGATGGAAGCTCGATCGCCTACGTCCAAGCGCTGGCCGAGGCCGGATTCGTGGAGATCGACGAGAGGGAAGTCCCCGCCCTTTTCAAGCGCGTCTTCCTTCAGGAGGAGGGGATCAAGATCGCCGCCTCCAAAGGGACGGGGCACTGGCGCTACGTCTATGCGACCGGCGAGCGGTGGCCGGTCGAACAGGCATATGAATCCTCCGACGTGATCCGGGACTACGGCGAAGAGATCGCCCCCTCTCGAACGTTCGCACTCTCGGAGGAGATCCCGAAGCTGATCGAACTCGGCCTCGGCCGAGGGCTTGACGAAAACTCGGCGCTGATCGTCGGCATCGAAGGGTACAAGAACGAGCCGCGCTTCCCCGACGAACCGGCGAGGCACAAGCTCCTGGATCTGCTGGGCGATCTGTATCTCAGCGGCGTCCCGGCAAGGGCGCTCAACGTCGTCGCCGAACGGAGCGGGCACCGGACCAACGTGCAGGCGGCGGCGATCCTGGCGAAGGCGATGTCGGGGGAACCGGCAGCTCAGCCCTAAAGGACGAGGACGATGGTGATCGGCCCGAAGTAGCCCGGCACGAAATCCGGGTGGTGCTCCGACATATAGAACGCGAGCCAGTCGCCGCCGTCCTCGGCGATCGCCAGCTCGCGAACCGGGACCGTGCCGTTGAGGCACAGCGTCATCCGAAGCGATCGCTGGGGAACGCCTTCGAAGGCCGATGCCTGGTTGCGATAGGGGCGGGAGAGTGCGCTTCGCATCCTGCTTGTCTCCGAAACTCCCTTCCTTTCGAACGGGTTTCCGGAAAATCGGAAGGTCGGTGTTGTGCGCCGACGATCGTGCTTTTTTGTTGGAAGCATCCTATCACGCTTTTGTTTTCGATGGGTTCCCGGGGAACTAGAACCGCATGCCGTACTCGAGCGCGATCTTCCACGGACGGTCCTGGTCGGTGCCCACCGAGAGGCTGAACCTTCTCAGGACCCCTTTGAGTCGGCGGGGGCGATAAACCATGCGCAGCTCGTACTGCTGCTCGAAGCCCGGAGCGGGCGAAGAGACCTGCCGGCGCCCCTGAAGGATCAACTCGGGCGTCAGGGCCTTGGCGAAGGCGATCGTCGCCTGCTCGTACTGGTTGTACTCGAGGTTCAAGTATTCCAAGCCCAAGGCTGCCGCCACCCTGGACGTGAACGGATCGAAGACCACCGGCAGCGCGTAGCCGATCAGCGCGCCTCGGAACCGCTCTTCGGTCCCATAGCGCTGGTCGGAGGAGATGAAGGACGTGAAGAGGTCCACCGAACCCAGGAGCGTCAGGATCCTCTCCTGCGACAGGTCCGGCGGGTCGGACGTGGCGATCAGGTCGAGCCCGCCTTCCTTGAGCAGGTCGCCGCGCAGCTCGAGGAGAATGTCGTACCGCTCCGGCGCGTCGTCGTAGCGCAGGGCGGTCAGCGCCGTCCGGCCTTCCAACTCCACTTCCAGGCTGGCGAAGGTTTCGCCCTCGCTTACCCGGTACCGAAGCTCGATCGCCCCTCCGGGCTCGAGCCTGACCGTCGAGGCGGGGAACCGGATGGATCCCTTGTCCACCGCCATACTGCCGTGGAGGTTCGGTTCGGCCAGCGTTCCAAGCAGCGATCCCTCCCCGTTCATGTAGATATCGGCGGTGGCCGTGCGGACCCGGGCCGGGTTGCCCAAGGCGAAACGGAGGTCGAAGGTAGGGTTCACCGCCAGATCGCTTCCCGGCTCGTTCGTGGCTTCGAAAAACGGCAGGATCGTATCGACGTTAGAGGCCGTCAACAGCCCTCCGATCCGTGGCCGGGCAAGCGTTCCGCTGAACTCCACCCGCCCGTCGATCAACCCGTCCACAAAGGCGTCGCCGACGAACTCCTCGCGGCCGTGGAACGCGTCGAACTGGACATACCCGCGCAGAGGGTTGTTCAGGAGCGCTCGCGTGCCGCCTGCGCCCAGACTCTCGGCGAGGCTACGGACGTTCTCGACGTTGGTGAAGGCTTCGGAAGCGAACGAACCCCCGCGCGCGCCCTCGCCAGCCATGGCGATCCTGACTTGGTTGTCTCCGATCGAGAGCGAGGCCTCGACGTTCTTCAGGGACGTGTCGAGTGTTTCGGTCACCTTCGTCCCTTCGAATCCCAAAGACTTCGCCTTGAGGTTGATCGCCCCGTTCAGGACAAAGTTCTCGATCGTTCCCGAGCCCCGGATCTCGCCTTCGACGTAGCCTTCCGTCTTGTCGGCGTCGATTCCGTCGAAGAGGCTGGCGATCTCCTTCAGGTCGCGCTGGGCGACGGTCATGCGGGCTCGAACTTGCCCGTCCCCACCGAGCGCAAAGGGGTACTCGACCGGGGCGTTCGCTTCGATCTCACCCTGAAAACCGCGGTAGAAGTACCGCCCCACCGCCGAGAGCCCGTTCGCCTCCGATACGACGATCGTATCGAAGAGGAACCTCAGCGTCTCGTCCTCGGCGGCGTCCTTCGTCTCGGCAAACAGGCCGCGTGCCGCCATCGAGGCCTGGATCACGGGGCTGTCCGTCTCGCCCGAGACTTCGAAGGGCAGGTCGATGGTCCCGCCCACCTGGGCGAGGCGCGCGTCGACCACGCTCAGCGCCGCGAGATCGACCGAGGAGAGCTCTCCCGCCAGCGCGATCGCTCCGTCCCGTTCGACGCTCCCGGTGAGACGAACGTTGCCCACGGGACCGGTCAGGGCGAGGCTGGGGATATCGACCCGTTGCTCGGTCAACGTCATCCGGGCCTCGAGTTGCCCGAAGTCGGTGCGCCGATAGTTCAGGTTCGTCGCCTGCAGGCTCTCGACGTTCACGACGGGATCGTCGAGTGTTCCAGAGAAGGTGCTTCCGAGGTTGACGACGCCGGTGATCGCGCGGAGACGCTGCTCCTCGTCGAACGTGAGCCGGGGCAGCGAGGGCAGCGCCGCGCCCACCAGGTCCTCGAGATTGAAGCTGTACAGGTCGGCGCGTCCCGCGATCGAGCCCGAATCGGGATCGTAGCGCAGGTCGCTCAGCGACAGGAACCGGTCGAGAAAGCCGACGTCCAGGTCGCCCGAGACGACGCCGCCGGCATATCGCAGCTCCCAGGGGCCGTCTCCGAGCCGCGTGTCGTTGAGCTCGACGTCGTCGAGCCGCCCCGAACCGTTCGCCGCGATCAACTGTGTGCCGTCGACCTCGAGCGTCGTCGTGCCGTTCAAACGGGCCCGGACCGTCGCATAGCGGGCCAATATCGGAGCAAGCTGGTTGACTTCCAGGTTCGAAGCGACGGCAACGAAGCGCCCCCGCCGGGTCTTCGTGTCGATGCCGCCACTGACATCGAGGGTGCCGCCGGCGAGGTTGAACCGGCCCTCGCTGATACTCGCGAGAGAGCCCTGGAGGGAGGCGACCGTCGTCGCCGACTCGATCTTGATCCCTTGGACCACGACGTCCCGAGCGTTCACCGTGCCTCGGACGACCGGACTCGACAGGGTGCCGCCGACGATCAGGGACGGCGAACTCAGCGAGCCGACGTAGCCGGCGCCGAAGAGGTCGTCAAGCTGCACGTTCCGCGCGGCCAGGCGGCCCGAGATCCCTTCGTTGGCGAACCGGTACTGGAGGGTGCCGGTAACGTTCGCCGCGCCGCGATAGGCGTTCAGGTTCCGCAGCGTCGCGCGGTTGCGATCCGCCTGGAAGTCCGCAGCGAGCGCCGTGATCCCCTGGCCCTCGACTTCGGCGTTGTAGAGCTCGATGCGGCCGTTGGCCTGCGGGTTCCTCACCGAGCCCGTCACCCTCGCGTTGAGGTTGGCTCGGCCGGCGAGCCTGGAATCGATCACGCCGAGGTTAAGGCTTCGGCCCACGGCTCTCAGGTTCAGCGAGCCGGAATCGTCGACGTCCCCCAAGACTGTCACCAGTCCCGCGGGGCCCTGCAGGATCCCCCTCGTGACTGCCACGAGACCGTTTCGGTAGGTCCCGGTCACGTCGAAGCGGTCGACGACGACGGGCCTCCAACCGGCGCGGCGATAAACCGCCGAGCCCCTGGCCTCGAAGTTGAGGTTCGGCTTGGCGATCGTCCCGGTCAGGTTCATCGACAGGGTCGCCTCGCCGGTCAACCCCCGGAGCTGCGGGAAGCGAGCGACGAGAGGCTCGAGCGTCGTGTGGGTCGACGAAATCGCTCCCGTGAAGGTCTTGCGCCGGGAGTCGAACAAGAGAACGCCTGAGGCGTTGCGCCCCATGTACTCGCCCTCCACCAGCCGCAGTAGCGTCGAATCGTCGTCAAAATGGATCCGAACGAGCGGCTGGCGAACCTCCTCGTTCGCGACGCGCAGCCAGCGGGCGCTGAGGTTTCCGTCGGCAACGGCCTTGCCGTCGACGACCGTCACCCACCCGTCGTAGACGCCGTCTTCGAACCGCACCTCTCGGGGGACGAGGTCGCGAACCCAGGCCGGAAGATCGCCCACGGTCGGGGTGCCGACTCTCACGTCCCCGCCGAGTCGGAAGCCTCGGGTCCAGTCGAGACTTCCGGTGAAGGCGCCGCGGCTCGGCCCCTCGATGACGACGGCGCTGCCCTTTGCCCCCTTCTGCGTGATCAGCCCCTCGAAGGTGGCACGGTCGGCGTGGTAGCGCTCGAACCGTACGTCCTCGGCCGAAGCCTTCAGGTTGGTCTCGACGCTGATGTCTCCCCGGTTCGGAAGGAAGACGGCGAACGGGCCGCTGACCCGCAGCGAGGAGAAGTCCGTCCGCGCGATCGCGCCCATGCGACGGCGCTCGGGAGTGGTCTTGAGGTGGGCGAAAAGCGAAGCGAGTTCGAGCCCGTTCGTGCGGCCCGTCACGGTGATCCCCCGCTCCGAGACGCTTTGAATCCGCCCGGAGGCTCGCCCGATCCCCGGAACGAAAGCCCCCGCCGTGGCGACCCAGTCGTCGCCGACCCCGTCGACCCTGAGGCCCGTGACGAGCGCCGTTCGCCGCCACTCTTGCTTGCCGGCCCGGTCGATCAGCGTGGCCTGGGCTCGATCGAGGCGGAATCGGAACGGAAGCCTGCTCGGCTCCTTGCTCCTTTCAGGGAGCAGGTCCTCGATCTCGAATCGGCCGTTTGGAAGGCGCACGAGCCGGGCCTGAAGGTTGTTCGCCCGGGCGTCGATCACCTGGTTCGCGCCCCAAAGGAGGTTGAGGCCGCTGAGCGCGAGCCGGTCGAATTGGGCGACGGTGCTGCGGTCGGAGGCCACGAGCCGCGGACGCCCGAGGGTCAAGAAGCCCTGGCGCCAATCGAAGCTATAGGAGTCGGCGGTGAGGCGGACTTCCTGATCCGCCCGCGACTTGTACCGGAACTCGACCGGGACGCCCGGCGCCGAGAGGGTGTCCAGGCAGGAGGCGACGTACGACGCGCCGAGGATCGCGATGAGTACGACCGGCGCGAATATGACGACGAACCTTACGATGCCGAGCAGCGCCCGGATGGATCCCCTCCTGATCTTTTAGGCCTGGGGGACGGTCGCCGTCTCCGATTCGGCACGTTCGAGCCGTTCCGCCATGACCTTCTTGCTGAACTCGATGGCATTGTACGAGCTTCGGACGAACGGTGCGCTCGCGACGAACGCGAATCCCAACTCTTCGCCGATCTTCTCGTACTCCTTGAACTCCGTCGGGTGCACGAACTCGGTCACCGGGAGGTGGCGCATCGTGGGCCGCAGGTATTGGCCGATGGTAACGGCATCGACCCCGACCGACCGCAGGTCCTTGAGCGTCTTGACGACCTCGTCCTTCGTCTCCCCCAAACCGAGCATAATGCCCGACTTCGTGTAGATGGACGGGTCGAGATCCTTCACGGTTCGCAGAACTTCGAGCGAGCGGCTGTACTTCGCCTGAGGCCGGACGACCGTCTGCAGCCGCTCCACGGTCTCCACGTTGTGGTTGTAGATCTCCGGGTGGGCGTCGGTGACGTTCTTGATCAGCCAGCGCTTGGCTTTGAAGTCGGGGGTCAGAACCTCGACGATCGTCAGGGGGCTCAGCTTGTGGATCTCGCGGATCGTGTGCGCGAAGTGGCCGGAGCCTTCGTCGGCAAGGTCGTCCCGTGCGACCGAGGTGACCACGA
>DASWVS010000389.1:0-3301 GCA_036401135.1 Fimbriimonas sp. | reverse complement strand
CAAGTCGCGTCCGCCCTCGTTCAGAGCCGTCTTGAAATCCTTGTCGAAAACGTTTTCGCGGTACTGATAGAGCAACTCGAGCTTGCGGGTGTAGGCGTTGTCGACGTCGATCCGTGAAATGTCCTCGGTGCGGAGCGCCCGGCGGCCATCCGGCTCGCCTTTGGGGGTGAGACAGAGGAGAACCACCTCGCTCTTGTCGACGTGGTCGACGAAGCCGACCTCATACGACTGGAAGTCCTCTGCGTCGGCATAGACCGCAACAGCGCTTCCCTTCTCCTGTGCGGTGACCAGTGTATCAATGAAGCGCGCCTTTCCGTAAGCCGCCATGAGGAAATCGTGGCATAGCGGGCCCGTTCGCGGAAGGGCGATGCTTGAAAAGGCGCAACAACCAGATTAGGGAAACTCTGAACATCCAAGCTTGTACAGCTCAGATAAAGCCGAGGTTACCGTCCTCGGTTTCCTCGCCGAGCGGCTCGAGAAATTCCTCGCCTTCGAGCACCGCTTCCAGCCATCGCGGCGGAAATTCAAGCTCGTTCGTGATCGGTTCCATGTAATTTGCTGACCCTCAGATGGTTCGACTGGCTCAGGGAGAGCCGAAGTTCGATCGACATACGGTGGACGGATCGAAGTCGGTTCCGCGTTCACCCTCAGGGTCCGAGACGCGCCAAAAGGCCCAACCGCAACGCGAACATCGAAGATCGAAACGCTGCTTTGGGGACGGCGGTTCCCGATCCCCCTGAAAGGAAAAAGCGCTGGGGCGGTTTTGCCCCCGCGCTTTTCGGATCGGTCGGCCCGAGTTCTACTCGGCGTTTTCCTCGGAGACCTCATCGTCCTCCTCGGCCGCCATCTCCGCGAGAGATGTCGGGAAGGCGAGGGCGTCGAGGCTGTCGAAGCCCCGGTCCTCGGCCTCGACCAGCGAGGTGAGGGACTGCTCCGCCCAGGTCGGGCCGCGCTGGACGTCCACCGCGATCTCCCGATACTGGGTCACGCCGGTTCCCGCGGGGATCAGGCGCCCGATGATGACGTTCTCCTTCAGGCCGATCAGTTGGTCCTTCTTTCCGCGAACGGCGGCCTCGGTGAGGACCCTCGTCGTCTTCTGGAAGGATGCCGCGGACAGGAACGAGTCGGTGGCCAGAGAGGCCTCCGTGATGCCGAGGAGGATCCAGGTCGCCGTCGCCTCCTTCGGATCGCGCTCCACGTTTTCGCCCGTCATCGGATCGACGTACTTGATCTTCTTGCCCGCCGCGATGTGCGACCTCACCAGCTCGTTTTGCCGCTGGTACGAGAAGCGGTCGACGATCTGGCCAGGAAGGAACGGGGTGTCGCCCGGCTCCTTGATCTGCCGCTTTCGCAGCATCTGCCGGATGATCACCTCGACGTGCTTGTCGTTGATATCGACGCCCTGGCTCTTATAGACGCTCTGCAGGTTCTCGACGAAGTAGTCGTACACCGCGTTCGCGCCCGCGAGCTCGAGGACCTCGTGCGGATCGCGGGGACCTTCCGTCAGAGGGTCGCCCTTGATGACGCGGCTCCCCTGCTTGACCGGCAGCTTGCCGAGCGGCGGCACGAGGATCGGGTACAGGATCGTCACCCGATCGACCTCCGCCTTGCGGATCGTCGCCAGCATCGCTGCCGTCAGCTTCTGGCCGACGGTGCGCTGGAGGCCATGGTCGAAGTCGCCGTTGGCGGTCTTGGGCCAGGAATCCTGGACGTCCGCCACGTAGGCGTCCTTCAACGGAGACGCCAGCGGAACCGTCGACTCGACGACGACCCACCGGCCGTACGGGGACTCGCGGATGTCGCGGACCGTGCCCGTGACGGGGCAGATGATCGCCTTGCCTCGCGGCTGTCGCCGCGCCTCGAAGATCTCCTCGACGCGGACGATGCCGCTCGATTCGCCCGTCCAGGCATAGAAGAAGGTCTTGCGCGAGCGCTCCCAAAGCTTCCGGGACTCGCTGTCGGCCTTCTCGAGCGCCTTCTGGGCCGCCTTCGTCTGCCGCTCCGACTTGCGCTTGGCCTTCGCGTCCTCGGGAGCCGGCGCGACCGCCGCCTCCTGGTTGATCGTGAGCGGCGCCGTCTGAGGCGACTGGAAGAGCGACTTGACGATGCCCTCCTGGGTCTCGAGAAGCTTCGTCGGGTCGAACTGCTTGATGTCGGTGTCGGTCGCGGTCGCGAAGTCCTCCATGAACTGGCGGATGAACTTACCGGTCTTGTACTGGTTCGTTCTCGCGATCGTGGCCGAACCGGCGACGCCGCCGGTGTGGAACGTCCGCATCGTAAGCTGCGTTCCCGGCTCGCCGATCGACTGGGCGGCGATGATGCCAACGGCGACGCCGACTTCGACGAGCTTATTCGTGGACAGGTCGGTGCCGTAGCACTTCGAACAGATGCCCTGCTCGAGTTCGCACGTCAACGGCGATCGGATGGTGACGCTGAGGTAGCCGTGGTCGTCCGCCTCGAAGCCGTACTGGCGGTAGCGGTCCGCCACCGCGTTCTTGTCGTCGTCCGATTCCGCGGCCGCATACTCGGCCCAGAACCGGTTCTCGATCTCGGCGATGCGGCGGGCGTTGGTCCGAGAGATCGGCTCCTGGTAGGTCGTCAACTCCTCGCCCGTGTCGGGATCGGTGATGACCGCGAGGGCCACCCGACCGAAAGTGCGGTCGTAGATCGACTCGATCGCCTCGCCCTGGTCGAGGATGCGGTGGGCAAGGATCCCTTCCGAGGTGCCGCAGTCGAAGGCCTTGACGATGACATCCTGGGCGACGTCGCAGAGGCGTCGCGTCAGGTAGCCGGCGTCGGCGGTTCGGAGGGCGGTGTCGGCAAGTCCCTTGCGGGCGCCGTGCGTGGTCACGAAGTACTCGAGCATGCCGAGCCCCTTGTGGAAGGAGCTCTTGACCGGCAGCTCGTAGATGACCTCGTTGAACTGGTTGAACATGAGGCCGCGCATGCCCGAGAGCTGCGCCAGCTGCTTGACCGAGCCCCGGGCGCCGGACACGGTGACGATGCTCAGCGGGTTCATCTGCTGAAGGCCCGCGACGAGCTCCTTACCGATCGTGTCGTACGTATCGGTCCAGAGCTTGATGAGCATCTGTGTCATCTCGTTGTAGGTCATCAGGCCGCGCCGGAACTGGGTGGTGATCTTGGTCGACCGCTCGTCGGCGTCCCGGATGATCTCTTCCCTTCTCTCGGGCGGGTCCATGTCCGTGATCGCAACGGAGAGGCCGTACCGCGTCGCCCAGCGGAAGCCCATGTCCTTAATGTCGTCGAGCAGCTTGATCGTAGCGCCCATGCCCGCTTCCCG
>DASWVS010000388.1:0-3189 GCA_036401135.1 Fimbriimonas sp. | reverse complement strand
GCCGTTCACATGGATGGTGCTGGCGAGCCTGAAGGAGCTGAAGGAGGTCGAGAGTCCAAGACTGCTGCCAACGATTTGGCACTTCGACAACTACCATCAGGTTTTTGAGCAGGTCCCCTTCGCCCGGTACTACTTCAACAGCGTGTTCATCGCCGCTTGGGTGACATTCCTGGTCGTACTGACGAGCGCCATGGCCGCCTACGCCTTCGCCCGGATCGAATGGCCCGGGCGGGACACCCTGTTCAAGTTCTACCTGGGCACGATGATGATCCCGGGGCTGGTCACGATGATCCCGAACTACAGCCTCATGGTCAAGCTCCAGCTCCTGGACTCCTATCAGGGCCTGATCGTGCCGGCGGCCTTCAGCGCCTTCGGGACCTTCATGCTTCGGCAGTTCATGCTTTCGATCCACCCTTCGCTGGATGAGGCGGCGGAGATCGACGGCGCGAGTCCTTGGAAGATCTTCTGGGACGTGGTCGCTCCTCTGGCCAAGCCGGGGCTTGCCACCCTCGCGATTTTCACCTTCATGGGAAGCTACGGCTCGTTCTTCTGGCCCTTGATCATGGTCAAGAGCGAGCACCTGCGCACGCTGCCGATCGGCATGATGTACTTCGACTCGGTCTACGGGCGGCAGACGAACCTGATCATGGCCGCGAGCACTATGAGCGTGGTCCCGTTGGTGCTTCTGTTCATCCTGGGCCAGCGGTTCTTCGTCCGGGGAATTATGCTCGGGGGAGTGAAGGGGTAGGGGCGTTGGAGCGTTGAGGGTGTGGGAAGCCAAGATCTCAGCGCACTCAGCGTTCTCAGTGGTAAAGATTTACGCGCAAAGATCAACACGATTGGTTGACAAAACCGCTCCCCGATGCCTATAGAAATTGGAGACGAAGAAGTTGGTGCCCGCGAACCCCATATGGGGAAAGCAACAACAACAAAAACAACTGCTTCGACCAACCACTGAGAACGCGGAGGACGCTGAGTCGAATGGCCTGGGGGGTTGTGTCACGCAAGGAGTCCGCTAAGGGCGCAAAGGTCTGTTGTCCATCAACGTCTCAACGCCTAAACGATATTGATCGACAGATTCGCTGCTTCGGCCGTTAGCTGGGTCGCTGAGAACAGGACCATGCCTCCGTAGGCCAGGTTGCCGGTGAAGGTCGCACGGTGTCCGAGAACGATGCCCGCGTACTCCACGTTCTGGTTCATGACGTTCGCGGTGAAGGTGACCGCGGAGCCGAGGATCTCCAGCGGCGGCAGGTGGAACGTATTGCCGCTGATCGTCATCATCTTGTAAACGGCTTGGTCGATCCGGCCCGCCATCAGGTTCTTGAAGGTTTCGCTGGAGTCGTCGCCATACTCGTCGGCCAGAAGGATCCCCAACAGGTCGTTGTCGCTGAAGTGGAGCATGCCGAACCCCCATGGTTGGGCACCCTGCTTCATGCGGCCCGCAAGCACGCGAGCGACCGGTTCGGCGATACGGTGGGTGCCCGGATTGCCGTACAGGGCGACGTAGCCGAAAACCACGTTCTTTGAGACGCGCGTCTGACCGATGCCGTCCATCATCACGAGGGCGACGCCGAAAGGTACGAACGAAGCCGAGAGGGCTCCGGTGTCCGTGTTGGCATCGATCACCCGCTCGTTGAGCGAGGAGATCGCGTCGCCCACCCGACGCTCGTCGGCGTTCGCGTCCGCGAGCGCCTCGCTGAGGCGCAGGACGGCTTCGGAGCCGTCGGCTCCCAGACGCATCCCGTTCTCCGACACGAACCGTCGAATCTCGCCGATCCTTTCACGTCGGTCCGCGTCGGAGGATCCGACGAGCCGCCGGGCGCTCTCGCGCACGTCTGCGGCCCGCAGCGACTCGCCCAGGCGAAAGACAAGCTCGCCGAAGTTGCCGCCCGTCTCCACCAGGCCGCGGCTGTTGTCGACGTCCGACCTTCGAACCCTGGCCCGAAGCTCGTTGCCGTCGATCACCGTCTGCAGGCACTCGACGAGGCGGATCGCCGCGTTGTCGAACCGAGCCAGAGCCGCATCGATCCGGCATCCTTCGATCCGAAGCCGCTTCGCCCGGACGATCGTGAGGGCGTCGTCGGCGGCCTTGATCTGGGCGACAAGGTGCTGAAGACGGACGTCGTCGCACCCGTCGATGAACGCGTCGCCCTCCAGTTGGAGCACGACGTCGGCGAGGACGGCGGTTCGGACTTCGGAGATCCGGAGCCGCTTTCGGACGAAGAGGCGCGTGTTCGAGACGTCGAGCTCCTCCAGCGCGTCGAACCCGGCGGAGGCTTCGGCTTCGATCGACAGGTCGCTGATCGCCACGACGCCGAGGTTCTGGAGCATGAACTCGCCGTCGGCGAAGATCACCGAAGCCCCTCGGATACCGGTCAGGCCAAGGTGCAGGGGGACGTCTCTGGCGGGAAAATCGAGGCCGCTCGGCCAGCGGTGCCGGCCCGGCATGAGGCATAGGCAGATCCCGCCAAGCTCCTTCTCTTCCAGAAGGCGCTTGAAGGCCTCCTCGAGGGTTTCGAAGTCGCCCCCCTTGCCGACGCTCTTGCAGCAGCCGGTCGAACCTCGGAACCGGCACAGGATATCGAGCGCCTTCTGGACGGTGTTCGCCTGCGCCGCCATAAGGTCCGGACATCCCGAGGGGTCGTAGGCGACGACCTCCGCCTTGTTGAGCGTCGCGGTGAAGACGATCGGGAGGTGGGTCGGCTGGCCTTCGCTGTCCAGCAGCTCCGCCCGAAGCTGCTGCACGCCGTCCACGGACCCGAGCTCCCACGGGCAGGCGGCGATCCCATCCGCATTGGTGGGAACCACGGCCGGTCCCACGATCCGGCCCGCCCCCTTCGTGACGGTGAACCGAACGTTTTTCCCGCTCGCGGGGAGCTCTCCTCGCGAGACGCCGACGGTCGGGTTCTGAGGCAGGGGGAGGAACGCCGCCAGGTTCAACGGATCTGGCGTCGCCGTCTGGCCGTCCCCGGAGAGGTAGAAGAGCGAAACGACCTGGTTGAGCGGGACGAAGGGGTCGCGGCAGTCCACGATCGTCCAACCCGCTCCGGCGGATGTCGCGATCGCCAACGAACACCGGCGGTGATTGACGCCATGCGGAGGCAGGGATTCGGGAGCGCCCCCCGACTGCGGCCATTCCACGTCGCCGGTGACGGTGCGCGCCGGGACGAGCCAATAGTCGCCGGTGCG
>DASWVS010000387.1:0-3389 GCA_036401135.1 Fimbriimonas sp. | reverse complement strand
ATGCACCTGCGTTAGAGCTTCGGCGATGATGGGGTTCTCCGTCTGGACCCGCAGCGTGTCCAAGGTCTCGACGATGGGGACGCCGGCCCGGATGAGCGTCGCAAACTGCCGGCTCATGATGACCAGGTCTGGCAGCTTGACGTTCTTGCTGAGAAAGCTCGAACGCTTGCGCTCGGTCGAGTCGCCCGTCTTCTTGAACTGGGTAAGGAACAGGCCGTTCGTTCGCAGCCTGTCCCGTAGCTCGGCGTCGGTTTCCGCGAAGATAACCCCCGCGCGCGCGTTGCCGGAAAGATCTCTTGCTCGATAACTGTAGTTGGGCATCCTTACTCCGTTGCCATGACTCGAAGGACCTCCTCAGGCGGAACCTGATGGTCCAACATCTTCTGAATCGCCGACTCGCGCATGGTCCGCATGCCTTCCTTCACCGCCTGGGCCATGATCTCGTTGCCCGAGGCGGCGCGGAGCACCATCGCCCGCATCTCGTCGGAAATCGACATGATCTCGTATACCGCCGTCCGACCCTTGGTGCCTCTGCCGCCGCAGCGGGGGCATCCCTGGCCGCGGGCCACGAAGTACGGGCCGTCGCCACGCGGCAGGCCCAGGACCTCGGCAAACTCGGGCTCGAGCGGCGACGTCACTTTGCAGTTCGGGCAAGCCGTCCGCAGGAGCCTCTGTCCGAGAACCGCGATGACGGCCGACGCGATCAGGAACGGCTCGACGCCCATGTTCTGCAGCCTGACGAGCGCGCCGGGGGCGTCGTTCGTGTGCAGGGTCGACAGCACGAGGTGTCCGGTGAGCGCCGCCTGGACGGCGATCTCGGCGGTCTCGGCGTCGCGGATCTCGCCGACGAGGATCACGTCGGGGTCCTGCCGGACGAGCGTGCGGAGGCCGGTCGCGAACGTCACCCCGATGCGAGGGTTGACCTGCATCTGGTTGATCCCAGGCAGCTGGTACTCGACCGGGTCCTCGACCGTGTTGATGTTCAGGGCCGGATCGTTGATCGTCTGCAACGCCGTGTAAAGCGTCGTCGACTTTCCGCTGCCCGTAGGACCCGTGACGAGGATCATGCCGTGGGGGCGGTGGATGAACTTTTCGAACAGGATCCTTTGGTCTTCGTAGAACCCGAGTTTGGCGACGTCGCCGCTCTGGCCCTGCCCGCTCTTCTTCTCGAGGAGACGCATACACGCCTTCTCCCCGAAAACCGTCGGCATGATGCTGAGTCGCACGTCCCAGTCGCGGCCTTGATCGTCCTTGACCGCCAGCCGGCCGTCCTGGGGCCGGCGCCGTTCGGCGATGTCGAGGCTGGAAATGATCTTGAGGCGAGAGATGACGGCCGCGTAGTGGGCGTGCGGGATCGACATCTGCTCGTAGAGCATGCCGTCGATGCGGACTCTCACCCGAACGTCGTTCTCCTGGGGCTCGATGTGGACGTCGCTCGCCCCGCCGGAGATCGCGCTCACGAGGATGCTGTTGACCAGACGCACGATCGGCGCGTCTTCCGCCAGCCCCACCAGCGCTTCGATGGTGTCGATGCCGCCCCCCGCGGCGGGGAGCGTGTCCGACATCTCCTCCAGCACGGACTGGGCCCGTAGCCTGGCGTCGAAGGTTCGACGGATCGCCTCCGAGACGTCGCTCTCCATCGCGAGGTAGGCGATCATCGGCTTTCCGATCATCGCCCTCAACTCGTCGACGACCGCCAGATCGAGCGGATCGGCCATGGCGACGTGCACCTTGTTGCCCGTCTCCCGGAACGGGATGCAGAGCTTGCTGCGCGAGTAGTGCTCCGGGATCAGCTGGGCAAGGTCCGGATCGATCTTCTCCGACCCGAGGTCGAAGAAGGGGAATCCCGTCAGCTCCTCGAGGTACGGCCCGATCTGCAGCGGCGTGATGTAACCGAGCGCGATGAGGGAGTCGCCGAGGAACTCGCCCGTGAGTTGCTGCCGCGTCACCGCCTGCTTCAACTGGTCGGAGCTAATGACGGTGTCGCGCACGAGCTGATCGCCCAAGCGGGTCGTGGTGCTGGAAAGTCGGCTGAGAAGTGCGTTACCTTCGGGTTCTATGGGCATCAGGTGACCTACCGGGTGGGTGCTTCAACACCCATGCATCAGGAGACATATCGGCAGGTCGGAAGGGAATCTTCATCGGTTATTGCGATCGGGGGACGGATGAAGCATACGTCCCGCAAAAAAGCCCGGGGGTCGAAACCCCCGGGCTTTCCCGCACATGTGGCCGAAACGAAGACTTAGTGCTCGTGCCCCTCGTCTTCCTTCTCGGGCAGCTCGGCGACGATCGCTTCCGTCGTGAGCAGCAGGCCCGCGATGGAGGAAGCGTTCTCCAGCGCCTGTCGAACCACCTTGGTCGGATCGACGACGCCCTGGCTCTGCAAGTCGCCGTACTCCAGCGTCTGGGCGTTGAACCCCTGGCCGTTCTCCTTGACCCGGCTCACGACCACGCTCCCCTCGACGCCCGCGTTCTCCGCGATCGTCCGCAGGGGCGCTTCGATCGCCTTCAGGATGATCTTGCGCCCGATCTCCTCGTCGCCTTCGTAGCTCGCGTTCTCCAGCACCTTGGCCGCGCGCAGAAGCGCGACGCCGCCGCCGGGGACGATCCCCTCGTCCAGGGCTGCGCGGGTGGCGGCAAGGGCGTCCTCGATGCGGGCTTTCCGCTCCTTCAGCGCCGTCTCCGTGGCCGCGCCGACCTTCACGACGGCGACGCCGCCGCTCAGCTTCGCCTGTCGCTCCTGAAGCTTCTCCTTGTCATAGGAGCTGTCGGTCGTCTCGATCTGCTGCTTGATCTGGCGAAGCCGGCCTTCGATCTGCGCCTTGTCGCCCTTGCCGCCGACGATCGTCGTGTTGTCCTTCGTGATCACGATCCGCTGGCAGGACCCAAGCTGGTCCGGCGTGACGTTCTCGAGCTTCAGACCGAGGTCCTCGCTGATGAACTGGCCTCCGGTGAGGATCGCCATGTCCTCGAGCATCGCCTTCCGACGATCTCCGAATCCGGGCGCCTTGACCGCCGCCAGAGGCAGGTTCCCGCGGATACGGTTGAGCACCAACGTCGCCAGCGCCTCGTTCTCCAGGTCCTCGGCGACGATGATGAACGGCCGGCCCATTCGAAGAACCTTCTCCAGCATCGGGACGAGGTCCTGCACGTTCGCGATCTTCTTCTCGAAGAACAGGATCAGCGGCTCTTCGTAAACCGCCTCCATCCGCGTCGTGTCGGTCACGAAGTACGGCGACATGAACCCCTTGTCGAACTGGAGGCCTTCCACCGTCTCGGTCGTGGTCTCGGTGCCTTTGGACTCCTCGACCGTCACGACGCCGTCCTTGCCCACCTGGTTGATCAGCTTGCCCACGAGATCGCCGAGGTCGGGATCGTTGGCGGAGATC
>DASWVS010000386.1:0-4146 GCA_036401135.1 Fimbriimonas sp. | reverse complement strand
CGGCGGCCCCCGTCAAACGGCGCCGAACGCCACCGACGGCCAGGGCAGGACGATCTACGTTTTCGCGCAGCCGAGCTACTCCAACCATCGGGACGTGAGGCCCGTCGAGAAGCGGCGCTATCGGGCGCGCGCGGGGTTCTGGCCTCTCGAGGGGTTGCGGATCTTATCGACGCAGCCCTACTCGCTCGCCGTCGAGACTCCGTTCTTGATGGTCTTCTGGAGAAACCTGACCCTCATGCCCGGAGACTTCGGAGTGGTCGAAGCGAACGGCTGGATCGTCCTGGTCCACCTGCCGACCGGACGCCTGACGACGCTCGCAAGAGGCAAGAACCCGACCGTCGTCCTCGACGAACCGAACGCGGCGGAAGCCTACGTCCGCTGATCGGACATCTTTCGTTGACTCGGCAGCAACGTCAGCCGCCGAACCCTACTTGCGGACCGGCGTCTGGTTCTCGGGCCTCGTTAGGTCCTGCTTGCCGCGCTCGATGGTGGTCATGACTTTCCCGACGACCGACTCGAGCTGGCTGAGCACGTCGATCGAGTACTTCTCGGCGCCGCGCCGCATCTGGACCGCGTCCCGGTCGGCGGCGTTCCGGATCTCCTCGCTCTGCGCCTTGCTGAGCTTCAGGATCTCGCTCTCCGAGACCATCCGCTCCTGCTGGATCTTCGCCTGGTCGACGATCCGCTCGGCCTCCTTCTTGGCCTCGGCGATGATGCGGTCGGCTTCCTTCCTCGAGGTCTCGATCGTCGCGTTGGCATCCTCCTTGGCCCCCTCGAGGATTCGCTGCGACTCGCGCACCGTGCTCACGGCCTGCTTCAACTCCTGCGGCAGCGAAGCCTTGACCTTCGAGATCTGCATGGTGATGTCCTCGCGGTTCAGACCCCACGCGATGCTGCCGAAGTAGCGCGGGCGCTCGACCACCATCTCTTTCAGTTCGTCAAGGATGAGGAGAATGTCCATGTTGTCAGCCTGATCAGCGCGTAACGCTCTTATTCTGGCACGGAGCCCGCTTTTATGCGAATCCGGCTATCCCTGCCCCAGCCTTTGCTGGACGTCCTCGGGCGGGGGCGGCGGCACGACCGCGATCATCTTCGGGTAGTGGCCCAGGTCCAATTCCTCGAGCGCGTGGTCGATGCTCTGAAGCTGGGCTCGCGCCTCCGCCAGCGACTCCAGGAAGTCCTGGCTGTTCATCTCCGGCGTCCTCCCGACAAGCCGGTAACCGAGCATCTTCATGCGAAGGGTATCGAGCGTCGTCATGAATACCGCGCTCTGGGCCTCCGTCCGCTCGACCCCCGCCATCACCCCCGCGAACTGCGCCTTGTACTCCGCGATGTTCTTGTCCGCCAATCGGTAAAGCTCCTGCGACTGGGCGTCGCTCGACTGCTTGACCCACACGGGAGGGGCCGAGTAGAGCCCCTTCTCGGACTGCTGGATCTCGTGGGCGACGTTGTCCGCCCGGCGGAGCGCGACGTAGAGGTTCTCGGCGACCCGGTCGATCGTCTTCGGGACTTCGCGGAGGTCGGCGATCTGCTCGCTGCGCATCCGCTTCATCGCCTCCTTGAGCCGTGTCCGGCGGTCCTCGCAGCCACGCCACAGCGCGCGCATTCGGGGATTCTTGAACCGCCGCTGGATCGAAGCCGCGTAAGCCGTTGCGAGCGCGAAGAGGATCCCGGAGAACGCGACGATCAGGAGGAACTGGTTCTGCCAACTGCCGAACCACTGGTAGACGAGGAACGCGGCGACGAAGTACGCGACAACCCGCGTCGGGGTGACCGCCTCTTCGACGAAGAGCCGCCTGTCCTGCCGCCGAATGTCCTCCATACGCTCTACCTTACGGGATGGGGGGTCGCCGCGTCGCGTCCGGCAGCGCTCTTTCCACGCAATGCGCAAGTTGGAGCAGCCGTTCGTCCTCGAGCGGCGGGGCGAGGAGTTGAAGACCCACCGGAAGCCCTTCGGTGAAACCGCAGTTGAGCGAGATCCCAGGCATCCCGCCCATGTTGGCGGGCAGCGTGCAGAAGTCGAGTTCCTTTAGGGCGAGGGGATCGCCGCTCATCTCGCCGATCTTGAACGCCGGCATCGGGCTGGTGGGCGAAAGCACGGCGTCGTAATCCTGGAACGTCCGCTCGAACTCCTGCCGCATCAGAGACCGAACCTGCAGCGCCCTCACATAGTAGGCGTCGTAATACCCCGCGCTCAGAGCGTAGGTGCCGATCATGATTCGGGCTTTCACTTCGTGCCCAAACCCCTCGGCGCGGGTGCGCTCGACCATCCCGACGTGCCCCTTTCCGCCCTCGGCGCGCGGGCCGTATCGGATGCCGTCGAATCGGGCGAGGTTGCTGCTGGCCTCCGACGGAGCGATGATGTAGTAGGTGGTCACGCCGAGGTCGATGGTCGGCATCGACACCTCGCCGAACTCCGCTCCCTCGCGCTTCAGGATATCGACCGCGGCCAAAACCGCCGAAAGGACGCCGGGGTGCGTCCCCTCTCCGAACATCTGCTTCGGCAACGCGATCCGCCGGCCCTTCAGGCTTCCAGATTTCAGGTTGCGCCGATCGATGGGAGGGTTCGGCAGCGAGGTGCTGTCCATCGCGTCGTGGCCCGAGATAGCCTCCGCCAGGAGCGCCGCGTCCTCGACCGTCCGCCCGAATGGCCCGATCTGGTCGAGGGAGCTGCCGAACGCGACGAGGCCGTACCGTGACACGCGGCCGTAGGTCGGCTTGAAGCCGACGACCCCGCAGAGGCTGGCCGGCTGGCGGATCGAGCCGCCCGTGTCCGAACCCAGCGACAGGGGGGCAAGCTCGGCGGCGACCGCCGATGCGGAGCCGCCCGACGAGCCGCCGGGAGAACGCTCCGTGTCCCACGGGTTCCGCGTGATCTGATAGGCGGAGTTCTCGGTGGAACTCCCCATCGCGAACTCGTCCAGGTTCGTCTTGCCGAGGATGACGCACCCGGCTTCCTTCAGCTTCCTTACGACGGTCGCATCGTACGGCGGAACATAGCCTTGGAGGATCTTGGAGGCGCAGGTCGTTTCGATGCCGTCGGTGGAGATGTTGTCCTTCACCGCGACGGGGACCCCGGCCAGGGCGCCGGCCTCGCCCCGATCGACCCGGTGCTGGGCCAGCTCGGCTTGCTCCAACGCCACGTCGCGGCACACGGCCAGATAGGCGCCGTAAGTCGGGTCGTGGGTTTCGATGCGATCGAGATAGGCTTCCGCCACCTCGCGGCATGACAATTCACGGCGGGCAATGCGCTGCGCGAGTTCGGTAGCGGTCAGCTGAGTGATCAACGGTCGTAGGCCTTAGTCTTCGATGATCGTTGGAACGACGAACAGGCCAGCCTTGGTGAGGGCGGCGTTGCGCAGGGCGCGATCCCGCGGCAGGGTCTCGAAGGGGATGTCTTCGGACCAGACGTTCTGGATCGCGACCGCGTGGGACTGGGGATCGACTCCGGTGGTGTCCACCGCCTGGATGTCGGCGAAATGCCCGAGAAGGGCATTCAGTTCGCCTTGCAGGGATAGAATCTCAGCGTCGTCGAGCTCCAGCCTGGCGAGGCGGGCGACGTGCCGCACCTCATCGAGGGAGATCGACATGCGGCGATTGTAGCACAATGGTTTTCAGGGTCTCATGAGGAAGCCGAGCTTTAAGGTGGTCACCAACGTCGTGATCCTCCTGACGATTCTGGGAGTCCTCACCAAGAACCTCCAGCCCTACATCCGAAGGCAGCCCAGAAACGCCCTGGCGAACGAGAAAGAGGCCTTTCTTCGGCAGGCGGCGTTCCAGTCCATCCAGTGGAAACGGAACAGCAGCTCCGCCTTCTCCCAGGCGCGGCACGAGGGCAAGCCGATCCTTTTCCTCATAGGCGCGCCCTGGAGTACGCTCGCCCGCAGGGTCGACCAACGCGTCTTCCGGGATCCCGACGTGGCGCGCTTCCTCAATCGGAACTACATCTGCATCCGGGTCGACGCCTCGGAGGACCGCAAGTGGCTCTCGGCCTTCCTTCCGTATTCGCGCATGACGCATGGGCTGGCGCCGGGATTTCAGGCTTGGATCCTGGATCCCCAGGCGCGCCTGATCGACCTGATCGGCCGGACCAGCGCAACCGACGAGTTCGGCCCGGTGAGCTTCATCAACGCCCTGATCGACGGG
>DASWVS010000385.1:0-3679 GCA_036401135.1 Fimbriimonas sp. | reverse complement strand
AGCCCTCGAAGGGGGCGCTGGAGCGTCTCCGTCACCGATCCTTTGGGCGGCATGCAGAGGATGGAGAGAGTCGTGTTCCTCAGGAAGATCAGGCGGCCGCCGGGACGGAGCAGCCGGGCGGCTTCCGGGATCCATCTGTAGGGGTCGCACCAAATCGAAGCGCCGTACTCGCTGAAGGCGACGTCGAAGGATTGGGACGGCAGGGGGACCTCCTCGGCATTCCCCTCGATCAAGGGAAACTCGAAGCCGAACTCCTTCTGAAAGGCCCGGGCCTGATCCAACTGGGCGGGCGTGACGTCGATGCCGACCGGCTTTGCCCCGAGCTTTGCGAACCAGCCTGAGAAGTAGCCGGTCCCGCAGCCAAGCTCGATCACGTCCTTTCCGGCGTAGGCTTCCAACGGACCGAGGGCGCCGAGTTGCGACTCCGGGATGGACCAGATCCCCCAGGAGATCTCGGAGGCCGCCCAGCACCTTCGGCCGGCGATTGCGAACCATTCGCTGAGCTTCGTCCAGACGCTCCGATTCCGTTCGGCATATTCGGGCAGAGACATCACGACCGACCTTACCTGCGCCCGTCAGGCCTGCCGGGACTAAGGGTTGGAAGGCTGCAGGAGGGGAAGGGCGTCTTTCCCGACGACGACGGATATCTCGGGCGTCCAGTCGTTTGCGACCTTGGGATCCTTCGTCGCCTTCGGAGCGTTCAGGAGCTGTCGGATCTCTTCAGCGGCAGGCTGGTACGCGGCCTGACGGAACAGAACCTGGCTCTTCGTGCTCTCGGCTGCGTTGCCGACCGCGCTCGCCTCATAGCCCATGCCGTCGAGCATCTCGGCGAGCTTCCGCGCCATTCCGGGCGTGCTCGTACCGTTCCGGATCACCACCCGCACCAGGCGCCGCATCGCCGCCTCGTTGCCGTGGATCAGCCACTCCACCATCGCCTGGGAACGCTCGACGTCGAGATCGTAGTAGTAGACGCCGCGACGCATGGCGTCCGAGCCGGGGAGGGTGGCGCTCGGCATGTTGTCGGCCCCGGAGTTCTTGACGATCGTGGCAAGGGCGAGAACCTGGGTTCGGCTCAAGTTGGTCACGATTTGCCCGAACCCCTTCTCGATGATCCGTGGGGCCCGGGTCAGGTTCGAGGGCTTCATGCCTTCCTGGACCAGGGCGCGCACCAGCTGCTGCTGACGGGCGGTGCGGCGAATGTCGCCTTCCTCCTTTGAGCCCTTCACGTTTCGGAGCCGGACGACCCTACGGCCCTCCAATCGATATCGGTTGACCTCGCGAAAGCGGACGAACCCTTCGGCCTGCTTGCCGTTCAGCCTCATCCTTCCTTTGGGCAGGTCGATGTCCAACTCGCCGGCGGAGTCCTGGTAGCGCATCTCATCGATCGATTCGACCGTCACCCCGCCTACGGCGTCGACGATTTCACGGACCGCGGATGGTTTCACGACAACGAAGTAGTCGATGTTGACGCCAAGGAGGTTGGTGAGGGTTTCCACGAGGAGCTTGGCCCCTCCCCGGGCGAAGGTGCCGTTGATCTTGCCGTTCACCCCATCCGGCGCCTCGACGTAGGTGTCTCGGGGTACGGAGAGCGCTTGCAGCTTGCCCGACTGCAGATCCGCCGAGATGATCATGATCGTATCGGAGCGCTGGCCGTGGGCGTGGATCTGGCCGTAGTGGTCCCGGTTGTAGTCCATACCGACAAGCAGGATGTTCAGCCGGTCTCGTCCGGGGAACTGGGCGCGCGGGTGCGCGATTCCGTCCCAAGCGTCAAGGAAATTCCCCCCGCCCGTGAGCGAGCGTGCGGCGTCTCCCACGATGCGGGCGCCGATGCCGAAGGCCAAGACCATCAGCAGGAAGAGTCCATACAGCACCCAGCGGAATCGTTTCATGCGGCGACTCGTGGAGTATATACGCCGCCACCCCTTCGCCCAAGGCGTCCAACGCCGCGACTGAGCCAGGTTCCGCAAGATTGGATGTCTGCCCGAACGAGTTCGATGGAGTTACAATCGGAGGATGAGCTACCCCGACCTGGTTCAGCCCCTCCTCGACCGGCGCGACATGACGTTCGAGGAGGCCCAGGCGCTGATGCGGTACTTCGTATCGGGCGAGGCTAACGACGCCCAGATCGGCGGCGCTTTGCTCGCGTTGAGGGTCAAAGGAGCGACCAGCTCCGAATTGGCCGGCTTTGCGTCCGTCCTTCGCGAGAGCGCGAGCTCGATCGACCACGACCTTCCGAACATCGTCGACACCTGCGGTACGGGAGGGGGCAGCCCCTCGTTCAACATCTCCACCGCCTCGGCGGTCGTCGCCTGCGCGGCTGGGGTTCGTCTCGCCAAGCATGGGAACCGCGCGGTCACGAGCAAGTGCGGAAGCGCGGACATCCTGGAAGCGCTCGGTGTGAAAATCGGCGGCGAGCACGACGACCTCAGGAAGATCCTCGAAGAGGTCGGTATCGTGTTTCTGTTCGCTCCCCAGCACCACCCGGGGATGCGCCACGTCGGACAGGCGCGGAGGGACCTGGGGGTGCGGACGGTCTTCAACCAGATCGGTCCGCTTGCGAATCCTGCACGTGCGCGGCGGCAGCTGGTCGGGGTCTACGAGGCGTCGCTGCTGATGCCGATGGGCGAGGCGCTGAACGAGCTCGGAACGGAGCGTGCGATCCTTGCCCACGGTCGCGACGGCCTAGACGAGATTTCACCTTGCGTCGCCACCGACGTCGTCCGGGTGTGGGAGGGAGAGGTCACGCGCCTCGTCTGGACGCCGCAGCACTTCGGGATCGAGCCTCTTCCCGCATCGGCGATCAGCCCGGGCGACACGCTGGAAGAGAACGCCGCCATCTTCCGGGAGGCGATCACCGATCCCGAGTCGCCGCGATTCCTTGCCATCCTTCCCAGCACGGCGGTGACGATCTACATCGCCGGTATCGCGAACACCCTCTTCGAGTCCGCCGAGCGGGCGCGCGAGATCGTCGCCGAAGGCAAGGCCCTAGCCAAGCTCGAGGAGATGGCGGGAGCGGGGACGCCCCGGTGACGGTCCTCGAGCGGATCTTTCAGACGAAAAGGGAAGAGGTCGAGCGTGCGAAGGCCCTCCTTCCCCTCGAGGAACTGAGGGCGCGGGTCCGCGACCTAGGCGTGGCGCGCGGGTTTCGGGCGGCGCTCGAAACCCGCGACGATCTGGCGCTCATCGCCGAGGTCAAGAAGGCGAGTCCGTCCAAGGGGATAATCCGAGCGGACTTCGATGCGGCGGAGATCGCTCGCGCCTACGAATCGGCGGGCGCGAACGCTCTGAGCGTCCTGACCGACGAGCCCTACTTTCAGGGATCCGCCGAGAACCTGCGAGGAGCCAAAGAGGCGACGCGCCTGCCCTGCCTGCGGAAGGACTTCATCGACGACCCCTACCAGATCTACGAGGCGAGAGCATGGGGCGCGGACGCGGTCCTGCTCATCGCCGCCTGGCTTTCGCCGTCCCAGATCTCTGACCTTGAGGGCCTGGCGAGCGACCTGGGGATGGATGCCCTCGTCGAAGTCCACAGTCCCGAGGAAGCCTCCGTCGTCACGGACCTCGGCTGCCCGTTGGTCGGGGTGAACAACCGGGATCTAGCCGACTTCGTCACCGATCTAGCCTATAGCGACCGGATCCTTCCTTTGGTGACGAGGGCGAAGGCGAGGGTCAGCGAGAG